>CAZNSS010000001.1:0-37601 GCA_964575465.1 uncultured Holophagales bacterium
GAGGGCCCGGGGGCCCGCGAGTCGCGAGGCGCGCGCCGTGAGGCGCGCGAAGGCCCCTCGGCCGTCGGGGGCCGAGGGGACGAGCTGTGCGAGGAGAAGGCGCGACTCGGCGGCCGGGGCGTCGGGGGCGTCGGACGGAAGAGGGACGGAGAGCGTCGCGGCACGCGCGAGGGCCCTGCCGGAGAAGGAGACACGGACCGCCGCGACGAGGCGGTAGCCCGCGACCGGGGTGAGGCCCGAAAGCTCCGCCGGGGTGAGGAGCTTCGCCTCGACGGCGACGCTCTCGGCGAGCGCCCCTTCGGGAAGCGTCAGTTCGACTCCGTCGGGGGAGGTAACGGTTCCTCCGAGCCCCCCGAGGACCGAGCCGCGCTCGAGCGACTCGGGGAACGGGTAGAGGCGGACGTTCTCCCAGCCCGACTCGAGGACGACTTCCGAGGCCTTCGGGCTCGGCGAGACGGAGAACGAGAGGGCTCCGACCGTCGCCCGCGAAGCGGCTCCGACTTCCGTGGGCGAGATAGGTTCGTGCGCGAGGACGAGATCGACGGCGAAGGGAGCCTCGTAGAGCTCGCCTCCGCTCGAAAGAACGAGCTTCTCGTCGAGGTAGGCCTGGACGGCGAGGCCCGAAGGCCATTTCGCCGCGCCATCGGCAGAGCGCGCGACGACGCGGGCCGTCGTGCGCCCCGCGGGCGAGACGACGGGCGGGTCGAGTGCGAGCGTCGCACCGAGGGGCGGGACGGGAGACGGGAGGTTCGAGGCGGTGAGCGGCTGACCTTCGCCCGGGGCGAGCGACGGGGGCGCGATGGCGGTGTCGACGTCGGCGAGGACGATCGCGACGGCGCCCGGTGACGCAAGGGCGATTCGCGCGACGTCGGCATCGCCGCTTCCCGCCCGGCGCTCGACCGGCCCGAGCGTCAGCCAGCGCCCCGAGGCGAAGTCGTGGCGGACGGCGACGAGAGGGACCGCTCCGGGCGTCCTCGCAGGAATCGGGAGCGTGAGGTGGACCGCCGCGGGGGCGAAGAGGGCCGACTGCGGAAGCGGCGCAGGGTTTGCGCCATCGGACTCCAGCCTCACGTCGGCCGCCGCGAGCGCCGACCAGCCGAGCGGGAGGAGCTCGGGGAGGGCCTGGGCCGAGACGGGAGTGAGTCGCACGGCGAGGCTGCCGGACGGAGGAACGACGAAGGCGTTCGGGGCGGCCTCGAGGAGAAGACCGGACGTGGCGGGACCGCCGAAGGTCCCGCCGGTCGTCGGGTCGAGCCGCGAGGATGCCGCTGTGGCGAGCGGAGTGAGACGGACGTCGAACGGAACGGCGCCGCTGCCGGGGGCGAGCGGGAGGCGGCGAACGGCCTGGGTGTATCCATCCCTGGCGAGGTGCAGGGCGTACCGCCCCGCGACGACGTCGCCGAAGAAGCCGTAGCGCCCCCGGACGTCGGTCGTCGAGACGGCTCCGGGGACGTCGGGCGAGCCGACCGCGCCCGGGAGTACGGCCGAAGAGAGATAGAGCCGCGTCTCGACCCCGTCGAGCGGGCGGCCGGTCGCGTCGTCGTACGCCTCGCCCGAGAGGAACCCGCCGGAAAGGTCACCCGGACCGGCACCCGGGAAGAACGTGGTGACGAACGGAGCCGCGACGACGTTGCCGCGCTCGTCCGCGGCCGGAGCGCGGAGCGTGAGGCGGACGGCCTCGTCGCGCCACCAGGCGTCCGTCGCCGTCGGGAGGTCGACCCGAAGGGCCTTCCCGTCCGCCTCGAGCGAGACGGCCCCCGGGCGCGGGGCGGCGGTCGGATCGCTTTCGAGCGAGAGGAGGAGGCTCGCGCCGTCGCCCGCCGCGGCCGAAAGTGAGAGGGTCGAGGAGCTCATCGGCTCGGAGAAGAGGACCGTCAGGCGGCCCGACGTGCGGTCGAGCTCGGCCCGTTCCACGAACGGCGCGGAGCAGTCCTTCCGGACGAGGGCGTGGACCCCCGGACTCGACGTCCCGTCGCGGCCGAGGACGCGGATCGAGACGTCGTGGTAGCCGTTGCCGACGAGCGGGAGCGAGAGGAGGAAGCGGCCGCTCGCGTCGGCGGTCGCGCCGACGCTCACCGCGCCGTCGGTCGCGCGCAGCGTAGCGCCTGCCGGGGCAGTGCCACGAAGCTCGAGCCCGGAGGCGCAGACGACGGCGGGCGGCGGCGGCTCGAGAACGGGCGAGACGCCCGTCACGGCCGGAGCCACCGTGAAAGACGACTCGAACGGGGTCGCGAGGGCGTTCCCGGCGACGTCGGTGAGACCCGTGCCGAGAGAGACGCGGTACGACGCGCCCGGCGTCAGTCCGGCACCAGGAACGAAGGCCACGGCGCTCCCCGCGATCGAGAAGGTGCCGACGATCGGCTCACCCAGGCCGTCGCGGGTCACGACGAAGCCGCCTGGCGCGACGAGCGAGGGCTTCGAAAGCTCCTCGGAGAAGAGGACGAGGAGGATCCCGTTCGGGTCGGTCCCTGTCGATCCCGACACCGGGACGACCTCGACGACCTCTGGCGCCGTCGTGTCGCGAACGACGAGGCGCCTTACCGAGGCCGCGCGGCCGGAGAGGTCCTCCACGCGGACGATCAGTCCAACGGTGCCGTCCTGAGTCGGCGCGGCGGCCGACGTCGAGAAGGAGACGTGGCGCCGGCCGTCGGAAGCAGGCGCGTCCCACGTGAGAGTCGCCGGATCGAGCGAGATGCCGTTCACGGAGACTGCGGCACCCTCCGTCGCCCAGGTCTCTCCGGCGATCGGGATCGAAGGCGCGGAGGAGTTCGTGAGGCGGACCAGGTCCGACGGCGCGTCGAGACGCAGCGCCGGCCCTCCGGCGTCGACGACGACCTCGGATTCGACCGTCGTCGAGAGGCCCGCCGCGTCGGTGGCGGTGACGCGAATGCGGAGGGTGCCCGACGCGGCGCCCAGCGGAAGACCTTCGGCGCGGAACGCTCCGGTCGGGTCGACGATCGCCGGCGAGGAGCCGACCGTGCTTCCACTTCCTGCGATGCTCGACGCCACGACCGACTGGAGGTGCGCTTCGGAGCCGATGTCGACGAAGCCCGTCACGTCCGCCACGGGAGGAGAGTCGCCGCGCCGCCCGAAGCGGGCGCCCGAGGTCGGCCACGTCAGGGTCACGCGAGGGGCCTGGCTGTCGCGCGCGACCACGACGCGAGACTCGCCCGCTCGTCCAGCCCGGTCGACGCCCCTCGCGACGAGGACGTTCGGCCCCTCGGTGAGAGCGACGCCGGGAACCGTGAACGCCGTCCCGGCGCGCGCCGCGGCGTCGACCTTCACTCCGTTGAAGTAGAGATCGGCCGCGACGTCGGAGAGGGTTCCGGACGCGGGGGTCCGAGCCGTCGCGACGAGGGCGCCCGCAACCGGGGAGGAGATCGAGATCTGAGGCCCCTCGTCCGAGAGACGCGTGATGCGAACCCAGGTCGCCGCCGGAGACCCCGCGGCAGCCTCGCACGCGAGCTCGAGGGCGTTCTCGCCGACGACGGGAAGGGGCACGTCGCCCGCGGCGAAGGTGCCGTCCGCGGTGGCAGCGACGTACTCCTGCATCCCACCGCCCGCCTGCGGAACGCGGACGACGACTCGGCGCGACGTCCCGCTCTTCCCGACGATCGTGACCTTCCCGTCGGGAGTCGTCGAGCCGTCCGCCGGGCGGATGTCCACGAGGGAGCACCCTCCACCACCGACGACGAAGCTGCGGCTCGCGCGCGTCTCGTTCCCTGCCGTGTCGACCGCCACGACGGAGAGGACCCAGCCGCCTGCCTCCGGAATCGAGACCTCCGTCGACGGCGACGACGCCGATACCGAGGCCCCGTTCAGGAGGATCCGCGGAGCAGGAGCCGCGCCTCCGGCATCCGACACGGCGACCGTGACGGTGACGGGCCCCGGGAATGACGCGCCGTCGGCGAGAGGATGCCCCGCGGCGGAGAAGGAGACGGACGGGGCCGTCGAGTCGGCGACGACGGAGACACTCGCGGAGCCGGTGCGTCCGTGAGCGTCGTTCGCGGTGACGGTGAGGGCATTCGGACCGTCGTCGAGCGGAACGTCGAGAACTCGGAACGCACCCGTCGCGTCGATCGCCGCGCTGAGCGCGCCTGCGCGGACGAGGCCGTCGACCGTCGCGTCCGCTCCGCCGACGACCGCGCCCACGAGGTCGATCTTCCTCCGGTTCGTCCGCGCCCCCTCGGCCGGCGAGATGAGGACGACCTTCGGTCCCCCCGACCGGACGACGACCTGGACGGCGGCCGACGCGGTGCGCCCGAGCGCGTCGACGGCGACGGCGACGAGCTCGTTCGGACCGTCGGGCTCGAGTGGGAGGCCGGGGAGGCTCCAGGTCGCCCCCGAGACGACCGCCGCGCGGCCGTTGACCTTCACCGCGGTCGCGCCCGAGGCGCGGGCGATCGAGACCGCTCCCGCGACGTCGGCCGTCGGCCCCGGCAGGGTTGCTCCGTCGGGAGGGGAGGTGATCGAGACGCTCGGCCCCGAAGCCGTATCGATCGAGAACGACGCGTGCGCCCTGGCTTCGCGCCCCGCCACGTCGAGAACCCTCGCCTCCACGGCGTGTGCACCGGCCCCGGAGATGGGTGTACCGAGGACGTACGCTGCGCCGTCGACCGTTACTGTCAGGGTTGCCGCACCCGTTCCCGTAAGGGGCTCGCTCGTTCGGATCTCCGGCGTAACGGCCGAGAAGAAGGTCCTGCCAGTACCGAGCGGGAGATCGCCGAGGAGGATCTCGACCACGGGCCCGGTGGTCTTCACCGTGAAGGAACGCATGACCGTCGCCCGGTTCCCGGCCCTGTCGACGAGCTCGACGGAGACGGAGTTCTCCCCTTCTTGCCACGGGAACGGCACGAACGAGAAGGAGACGGCATCGGTTCCCGGCGTGACGACGGCGTCTCGGCCTCCCACGCGAACCGCGCGGACGTCGGGAGAAGCCGTCCCTGCGAACGTCGTGACCGGGTCCTTGAGGAGCGCGCCGGCCCCGGGCGTCGTCGAGATGAGGGTCGGAGGCGTCGTGTCGATCGCGAACGAGGCGTGGACGACCGCCTCGTGCGCCGCGCAGTCGCGGGTGCGCGCGACGAGGAGGTGCGTGCCCTCAGCGGCGATGGGCGTCGCCTCGACGTACGGGTCGCCGTCGAGGGTCAGCATGACGGGAGGCGGCGCGGCGGCCCCGTCACGGATCGACGCCCGCGCCGAGAGCGCGCGGTTCAGCAGGGCGGGGGACGAGCCCTGAGGCGGCGTCGCTCCGGCTCCCGCGCCCGGGAACGGGGCGCCGTCGAGCGTCAGCGCGAGCTCCGGGGTCGAGGCGTCGACCCGGAGGGTTGCGAGGGCGCGTGACGAGTGCCCGAGAGAGTCCATCGCCGAAACGAGGAGGGTGGCCCTCCCGTCCGCCGTCTCCGGGATCGGGAACGAAGCCGCGAAGGTTCCTGATGCGTCCACGGTGGCGGGCAGCGTCGTGGCGTTACCCGACGGGAGCGTGAGCGTGACGGACACTGCCGCCCCCTCGGGAGCGCCCGCCACTCTCGGGTGGGCGTCGGCGACACGGCCGGAGACAGTGACGGAGGTGCCCGCCGCGAGGCAGGCCCCCGAGGCCGGCGCCGTGACCGAGAGGACGGGCGGGAGCGTGTCGAGGACGACAGGATGCGTCCAGGTCGTCTCGTTCCCGGCCGTGTCTCGCGCGAGGAGCGGGAGGAGGTTCGTCCCCTCGACGAGAGGCACGGTCGCGGTGAAGGCCCCGCCCGGGCCAAGGACCACCGGGACACCGTAGAGCGTCAGCGAAATGGCGTCGCCGGCCGTTCCCGAGACGACGACGGGAGATGCCGCGACGAGGGAGCCGGCCGGCGGCGCCACGACGACGATCGCGGGACCCTGCGTGTCGAGGGTGAAACGGCGCGTCAGCGTGAGCTGCTGCGGAGGGGTGCCCGCGTCGGCCGCCACGACGGAGAGAACGTGCTCGCCATTTGCGGAGATCGACGTTCCCGAGCTCCACGCGGCGCCGTCGAGCGTCGCCGTGACGACGACGGGCGCACGACCGCCCGTCGTCGCGACCACGGGCGTGACGGCCCGACTGAATACGGCGCCGTCGACGAGAGGCTGGCCCGACTCCGTCACGGAGAGACCGAGGGGATCGGTTGGGTTCGTCACGACGGCGTCGCGAGTCAACCAGGCGCGCCCGTTCATCGTGAATCGCCCGCCGTAGGCACCTCCGGTGAGAACGCTTCCACCGTCGATGGTGATCGAGGCGGTGGGGCTTCCGGCGTAGACGAAGCCCTTCAGCGTCGACGAACCGTTCAGAGTCACGGCGGGACCGCTCGTGAAGAGACGCAGGAGCGCCGGGTTCCCCGCTCCGTTCAGCGAGGACGTGCCGTTGACGATGACCGTTCCGGTGGAGAGGATCCGGACTTCGCCGGTCACGCTGACCGATGAGCCGCCGTTGATCGCCACGTTCCGGAGGTAGTAGGCCCCGGCGGGCAGCGCGAGAGTCTCGTTGCCGCCGAGCGTCAGGTCGGGCGGCGAAGATCCCGAGAGAGGGTTCCGCCCCGTGCTCGTCCTCGGGATCCGCGCATTGTCGTTCGACGCCGCGAGCGTCTGGGCGAGGGGGGTGAGGTTCAGCGGTGCGCACGGCCAGGGAGAAGAGAGACTCCCCTTCGTTCCCGTGACGCGCGAGAGGCCCGTCGCCGTGACCTTCTTTCCCGGCCCAGCCGTCCCGTTGCCGCGAATCGTGCTGCTGCCGTTGAGGGTGATGGCGCCGTTCGCGACGACGTGCCCCTCGCCGCCCGTCCCCGACGAGGTCACCGTGCCGCCGCCGTTGATCGTCACGTCGTCGCACGAGAAGACGGCCTGGGTGAGGAACTCGGGCTTCAGCGCGAAGGGGTCGCTCTGGGCCGAAGCGCGAGAGGGCGCGAGAAGGAGGATCGCCGCACCGGCGAAAGCCCGGGCTGCGGTCCTCAGTCCGTCGAACGACGAAGGGCAGCTTGAGCGGCTCCGGGACGACGGGTCGGATCGCCTCAACGCCGGCCTCGCTGGCGCAGCGCCGCTTCGTCCTCGGCCCACGAGACGACGAGCTCGAGGGGACTCGGGATGCGCCGGAGACCTTCGGGCACCTTCACGAGGTCCGGGGAAAGCGACACAACCGGCGCTGCCTTCGTCACGACCGTCTCGAGGACGGGCCCGTCGTCGCGCGACCCTGGAGTCCGGTTCACGATCCGGCGCGTCCTCACGGCGAGCGCCCCGCCCTCCATCTTCCGAACTGCCTCGAGGAGGTCGGCCGGTCCCACCGCGTCGTCCGTCGTTCCGAGGACGGTCCTCTCGAAATCGGCGATCGCGGCGATCGCCTCCGGCGACAGCCGTGGCCCGCTCTCGTCCAGCCAGACGTCGAGAGACGGCCCGCCCTCCACCGAGGCTCGGAGACGCTTCCCCGGAGCTGTCGCCGCGGACAGGGCACCGCGCGACACGGGTGCTGGCACCTCAGTGACCTCCTCGACGCGGATCGGAAGACGTCCGCTCACGGCCTGCGCCCGCCTCTTCGACGCCTCGCCGGTCGATTCCGCCTCCCCGAGCCTCCGGCGAAGCTCCGCGAACCTGCCGAACGACAGCGACCAGTACGTCCCCTCCTTCGGCCTCACTTCCGTCACCTCGCGCCGCGCGAGGTCGACGATCGTCCGGCTCCCGTCGGACCGCTCCGAGACGAGCAGGCTCCCGCCGTAGGTGTCGCGCACGGTCTCGCCCGCGACGGGCGCGCCGACGCTGCCGTCGACGGCGTGGTGCTCGACGACGAAGGGAACGGGGAACGGCTCGCGAGCCCGGACCGGGAGCGACCAGGCGGACGCGACGACGACGAGGACGGAAGGCAGGCGTCGCAGGTTCATGGGAGTCGAATTGCGAACGGTCGTTGAGCGGACGGAGCCGCGGGGGCGGGAGGGGTGAACACGGGATGCGTCGGCCGTACTCTGGGGCCGGTACGGGCTCCGGAGCGACCTGTGGAGACGGACGTCGGCCGAGCGACCGCAGGCGTCGTCGCGCGGAGTCCCGACGAGGACGCGACGATGAGTCGCCAGAGGGTGGACGTCCACTGACCAACGGAATCGAAGACGCCCACGCCGAGGTAGTACTCGCCCGTCGTCGGTTCTGCCGGAACGCCGAAGGAGAGGGTCCTGTCGAAGGTCGTGGCGCCGCCCTCGACAGGGACCTCGATCCGGGTCCCGTCGATCCACTCGAGCCAGAGGACGATCCGGTCGAGACCGATGTCGTCCCGCGCCTGGACCGTCACCGGAATCGTCGCCCCCGCCGACACGTTCCGGGTCGGAATGGAGGCCGACACGGTCGGGGCCGCGTCGGTCGGCGGAACGCTCGCGTTCGGAGCGGCGATCGCAGCAGAGGATCCGACGTCGAGCCTCCCCTCGAGCAGGTCGGTCGTCGCGAGCCGGGACCGCCCGCCGACGGTGACCGAGTCGAACGACTCGACCCCGACGTAGGTGTCGCCCGGGAGGAGCTGACCGTCGGCATCCGCGTCGAGCGTGAGGATCCGCGCCGCCACCTCGACGGCGTCGACGAGGAACCGCCCGACGAGCTCCCCGCCGCGACGGACCTCGACGGGTCGCCCTTCGACACCCGGCCGCCATTGCGACCCTGCCGCCTGAATGCTCCTGCCGGCCACGCTCGAGACGACACCCGAGCCGATCGCCACCAGCTCGGTCGGGCTCGGCTGCTCGCACCAGCCGCTGTCGAGGATCAGGTGGCCGTCACGATCATCGGGCGATGACACGAAGATCGTCCCGGCGGCCCCGGACGAGTACCACTGCGGGCCGCTGGCCGCGGCCAGACCAGGGACGCGGTCCTGAAGCGGGCCTCGGAACGCGATTCGGCCGCCACCGGCCGAGCCTCCCTGTCCGGCCCGGATCCAGGGGGTGCCGCCGTGCGCGAAGACGATTCCGGTGCCTCCGATCGATCCCGCCTCGACCGAGACGCTGCCTCCCGCACCGACTCCCCCGCCCTCGCCGCTCCCGCCCTCGACGTCGATCTCGCCGTCGAGAACGAACTGCCCGCCGACGCGGAGCTGAACAACGCCGCCGCCGGACCCACCGGGCCTGTCGGCGCCGTCGGCGCCGCCGCCGGCGCCGGGAAGGGAGGGCCTGCGGAGGTTCCCGTAGGGCGGCCCCGGTACGGCCCCCGATCCTGCTTCTCCGCGACCGCCGTAGCTCCCGCCGGCGCCGGCCTCGGATCCGGGAAGGCCCGGCAGAGTCCGGCCGACCGGCGTGATGTTCGGTCCCTGATAGCCACCGAGGTAGCCACCCCCGCTCGCGCCCACGCTGCCTCGGAACGCGATGTAGGCGTCTCCCGAGACCTCCAGATCGATCTCGCACGGTTCGTCCAGACCGGGATCGCAGTGGACGAAGGAGTTCGTGAGGACGACGAGACTCGCGAAACGGTGATGACCGCGGATGACCACCTCGCCGCCGCCGACGACGACGTTCCGGTCGTCGTGGGATACGTCGGTCGCATCGACGACCGCCCCGGCCTCGAGGAGATCGCCCGTGACGATCCGGACGCTCGACGATGCCGATCCGACGCGGCCGAGGTCGTCCGTCGCTTCGACGCGGAAACCGACGGCGCTCCCTGCCGTCGCGTCCGTCGGGATCGTGTACTCCGCGTACCGCTCCCCGCCGGGCAGGGTCGCGAACGGCGTCGCTTCGCCCTCGCGGAAGAAGCGGAGCTGGGAGATCTCGCGCGTGTGCTCCACCTCCGCGGCGAGCGCGACTGTGCCCCCGGCAATCGCCAGCGCGCCGGCGGAGGGCGACGCGAGCCGGACGCCCGGCGTCCCGGCCGGAAGGAGCGTGAAGGTCCGCTCAGACCACGACGAGTTCCCCGCGGCGTCGACGGCCTCGACGCGGAAGACGAGCGGCCGAGGCTCCGTCGTCGCCGGCAGGGGCTCGATTCCGGCCTCGAACGTTCCCTGCCGGGCCGGAACCGCGAGCGAGGCGAACGGGGTCCCGTCGAGAAGGAACCGCACCTCGACGATCCGGCCGGCGTCACGAACATCGGCGGCGAAGATGCCACCCCTCCCGGAGACGAGGGCCGACTGCGGCGACCTCACGCGCGAGATGGCCGGCGGCTTCCCGTCGACGACGGAGACGCTCTTCGGGCCCGCCACGGCCATCGCTCCGTTCGAGTCGTCCACTTCGACGGAGACCACGGCCCCTCCGAGCGCGTCCGGCGGGACCGGAATTCGGATCGTCCGGGTGGTATCGAGCACCTCGCTCGTGGGACTCCCGAGGGTGACGAGACGGGCGTACTCGAAGGCTCCGGTGATCGACAGCCGCGCCGATCTGAGGCCGAGGTCGTCCGATGCCGCGAGCGAGAGCTCGAGCGTCCCACCGCTCGAGGCCGTGGCCGGCGCGGAGAGGGACGCCACGGGCGCGTGGTCCACTCCGATCTGCAGGGGCAGGGTCGCGAGACCGTAGAGACCCACCTCGTCGGTGACGCGGACGACGGCCGTCGCCGCGCCGAGGGCGCCCGCGGGAATCGTGACCGGAGAGAAGGCCCCGGCGTACCGTTTCGGCGAGCCCGCGATGGCGATCGTCTCGCTGAACGTCATCGCGCCCGAGACCTCCAGCGTCGCGGTCGCCGCTCCTCGGACCGCGACGGCCTCGAGCGACACGAGGAACGACGATCCGGATTCGTATGGACCCGCCGGCTCGAGGATCAGGCCGACGCGGGGGGAGGCACTCGTCAGTACGAAGACCGGGGCCGGGTCGGCGGCCCCCTCGAGGCCCTGATCGTCTACCGCCGTCGCCGTGAGCGGGAGGACCTGGTCTTCCGCCACCGCCGGAACGGGAACGCTGACCGAGCGGACCCCGACGGACGGATTCGGGACGCTCGACCGGCTCGCCCCGAGCGCGACGTCGAGCCGGCTCACCGGACCGTCGTCGTTCACCGAGACCGAGGCCGGAAGGGTCTCTCCCGCGACGACGATGGTGTCACCGGACGGCGACGGATCGAGGAGAGTGACAGTGGGCGGGCCGTTCTGCGGAGCCACGACCTCACGGACGATCGCAACGGCAGGGCCGCTCCGTCCCGCTCCGTCGATCGCGGTGACGTCGATCGTCATCGCGCCGCGGGCCCCCCTCGGGATGACGAAGGACGGGAAGGAGCCGGAGAAGGGCCGGGCCGTAGCGAGTGCGGAGAGGCCGGTCGGGGCCGCTGACGGGAACGGGCCGGTCGCGGTCGCCTCCCAGTTCATCGCTCCCGTCACCCGGAGCTGCACCCGCGCGTTCGTGGGATCGCGGAAGAGCCCGGTGAATCCGACGACGACGGACGCCCCGGCGCCCACCGGCGAAGGAACGTTCACGGAAGAGGTCACTCGCGGGTTCGAGTCCGCGAGGAGCGTCATGGAGACCGGGGCCGAGGAGACCGTCGCGCCCGACGCGTCCTCCACCGTGGCGAGCAGGCTCCCCGCCTCGTCGGACGAGACCGCCGGGACCGGGAGCGCGACGGAGAAGCTCGGCCCCGCGAGTCCGGTGAACTCAGAAGTCGCCGCACCAAGAGCGAGCGTCAACTTCCGGAGCGGCCGCGAGTCGGAGAGCTGCAGCCTCACGGGTTCGCTCGTCCCTCCGATCAACACCGCTCCCGAAGCCGGTTCCACGATGGACACCGTCATCGGCGGCGGGGCAAGGACCGTGATCGGGATCGACGTCGAGGCGCTCTGCCCGGTGCTGTCGAGGACCGTCGCTTCGAGGAGGAGCGACGTCGTCGACGACACCCAGGGGGCCGTCACGACGCCGGAGGTCGCCGTCGGGCCCGGAATGTCGGTCGTCGAGCCTCCCAGCCGGAGCGTGACCCGCACGACCGGGTGGTCGTCCGCGGCCCCGTACGTGACCGCGATCGAGGAGCCGGATGCGAAGGACGCGCCAGGAGCGGGAGAGGTGATCGCGATTCTCGGCGCCGCGTCGCGGATCGGGTCCGCGCTCTGCAGCATCGCTCCCCCCGCCACCTCGACCGAATCGAACTGGTAGACCCCCTGCCAGAGATCTCCCGCCTGAAGGGCGATCGTCTCGGCCCCGTTCGGCTCCAGCATCACCGTCCGGCCCGCGATCGTCTCGATCCGCCATGTCCCGAGCAGCGCGCCGCCCCGCGACACCTCGACCCGGTGACCCACGAAGAAGGCCGGGATCGCCGTGCCGCGGTCCGTCACCAGCGTCACCCCGCTCGTTCCGACCTGCGCCGTCCCGCTCCCGAGGCTCGGCAGGACCGTCGCCTGTCCCGTCGTCCCGAGGTTATTCACCCGCAGCGTGCCGTATGTCGCCCCAGGGCCCTTCTCGAAGACCGTGCCCGCTCCGCCGTTCTCGGCGGCCACGCCTCCTCCGCCGCCGCCCCGTGCGTTCATCCTCGAGAGTGCCGTTCCGGTTGCCCCGGCGTACTCGAGCGCGACGGCTCCGCCTCCGCCCCGGGCCCCCGGTCCGCCCCCGCCGGCCTCGATGAGCCCGTCCCCCGTGATCGAGGACGTCGTGATCCAGATCGACCCGCCCGCCCCGGCCTGCCACCCGTAGGCACTCCCGTTCGAGATGATCGACGCCGTGGTGCCACCGAAGGCGAGCGTTCCGGACCGGATTCTCACGACGCCGCCGCCGCTCGCGGAGCCGTTCGCTCCCCTTCCTCCGCCACCGGCCTCCTTCGGCGACCCGACGCTTCCGTAGGTCGTTCCGCGGCTCCCCCACTCGTAGGCACCACCCGTCCCGAGGTGACTCCCCCCTCCGGCCAGCGGGAGCACCGCTCCGGGGTAGGCCGCGTCGGCCGGGTAACCACGTCCCGTCACGTCGATCGAACCGCCCTCCTCGATGGTCAGCGTGCCGCTCACCTTCAGGTCGAGATCGCGGATTCCCGCCGCTGTCGAGCTCGGGTGACTCAGCGTCGCTCCCGACTTCACCGTCAGGTCCGTCGCCGTGATCGCGGAAACCTGGACCCGTCCCGCGACAGAGACCGTCTCTGCGTTCAGCGGTGAGAGACTCTCGGTCACGCCCCCGCTCGCCGTCGGTCCAGCCAGCCCGAGGGACGGAGTCCGTATCGGGTCGAGGCTCTGAAGACGTGAGGCCCCTGCGACCTCGACGGCGTCGAATCGATAGGCGCCCTGCCAGAGGTCTCCTGCCTGAAGCGCGATAGGCCCCGCCCCGCCGGGCTCGAGCGTGACCGTCCGGTCCGAGATCGTCGCAATTCGCCACGTCCCGAGCAGGATCCCGCCCCGCGTGACTTCGACCTCGTGACCCTTGAAGAACGCCGGGATCGCGATCCCGCGGTCCGTCACCAGCGTCGCGCCGCTCGACCCGGGCTGCGCCGTCCCGCTCCCGAGGCTCGGCAGGACCGTCGCCTGCCCCGTCGTCCCGCCGTTGTCTATTCGCAGCACCCCATACGCCGTCCCCGGTCCTCTCAGCAGGACTGTGCCGGCGCCACCGTTGTCGCCCGCGAGTCCGCCACCGCCGCCTTTCGCGTTCGCCCTCGTCAGAGCTGTCCCCGTCGCCGTGCCGTACTCGATCGCGACCGCTCCGCCACCGCCCCTCTCGACCGTTCCGCCGCTCGAGGCCTCGATCAGCCCATTGCCCTGGATCGACGAGGCCGTGATCCAGATCGATCCGCCGCCCCCCGCCTGCCATCCGTCCACGCTCCCGTTCGCGAGGATCGACGCCGTTGGTCCCCCGAGGGAGAGCGTTCCCGCCTGGATCCTCACGACGCCGCCGCCGCTGCTGGAACCGTTCGCGCCCAGGCCTCCGCCCCCCGCCTCCTGCGGCTCCTTCACGCTTCCGAACGTCGACCCTCGCACGCCTCCTCCGTACGCCCCACCGGTCCCGACGTGGCTTCCCCCTCCGCCCATCGGGGCAACCTCCCCCGGGTACGTTCCTCCCTCGGGATAGCCGCGTCCCGTCACGTCGATCGACCCACCGCACTCGACGAACAGAGGTCCGGTCACCGTCAGGGTGAGCCTTCGGGCGCCACCGGGGGAGTGAGCGACGGACGCGCCACGGAGAACGAGGAGGCCGGCAAACGTCCTCGGCTCGTCGAGGACGAGCGTGCCGGAGGCGAGGAAGGCCGTCCGGGTCTCCAGGGCCTGCCAGTCATTCGGTCCCGCGGCCGAGACCGGGACCGCCGGAACGACCGTGACTTCCGTCTCCGAGTCGGCGGAGACGTTCCCCCCGAAGTCCCAGGCACGAACGCGAAGACGAACGGGCGTCGGCTCCGCAACCTCGGGGAGGACGATCCCCGGCGTGAGGGTCTCGAAGGTCCGAGTCGATCCGGACGACGCCTCAACGACTGCGGTCGGGGTCGCGTCTCCGTCCCGGAAGACCTCGACTCGCTGAACTCCCTGGTCGTCGGACGCGGCGGCCTGGACCCTGAAGCTCGAGTAGCCGGAGGGAAGAAGGGCTCCGGGCGACGGACAGTCGATGGACACCGACGGCGGGACCACGTCCGCCCTCGGGCTGACGGAGATCGACCTCGAAGCAGTCCTCGCGTTGCCCGCCAGGTCCATCGCGGTCACCGTGATGGTGAACGTCGAGGCCGTCGCTGCGGGAGGAGCGATCCAGACGAGGGTTGCAGGAGAGGTCTCGGATTCCGCCGTCCGCCCGCCGACCTCGATCCGGATCCGCGAGACCTGCACGTCGTCCGTGGCGCGGGCGGTGATGGCGACGACGTCGCCAGCGACGTACAAGTCCCCGGGGCGCATCGGCGACAGGTCGACGGCCGTGATGACGGGCGGCGTCACGTCGCCGACGACGTTCCACGTCGCCGTTCTTTCGGAGATTCGTCCGGCGCGGTCGATCGTCCGCACCGCGTAGGTGACGGGCCCGGGCGGCTGGTTGGCGGGGACCACGAGGTGAATCGGCACGGGAGAGGAGGTGACCTCGGTCGGCTCGACGAACGTTCGGGTCGACTTCGAGCCCGTGACGGACCACGTCTCCTCGACCTTCGAGATGCCGAGCGGATCGGTGATGCGGAAACGGACGTCGACCGCGCCGGCCTGCGCGACGGCCGAGCCGGGGGCGGGAACCGTGCCGGCGAAATCGACGGCAGGCAGCTCGCCAAGGAGGACGCGAGAGTCGGCGGCGATCGCGAGGGCCGCCCTGTCGTTCAGGATGCCGCCGACCTCGAGCTCGTCGCCGGAGGAGACGCGAACTGCCCCCGTCGCCTCGAAGGCTGCGAAGCGGAGCCTTGCCTTCGCCGTGACCGCTCCGCCAGCCGCAAGTGCGGCAGCGGTGGCGTCGAGATCTCCGGCCGGTGCGTCGACCGTGAGAACGAGAACCTGGTCCGGAGAACCGACGGAGCCCGACACACGTACTTCCGTCGCGACCGGGAAGACGGCTGTCGTCGTGCTCCCGTCTCCAGCCGGCAACGTCGTGACGACGACGCTCTCTCCCTCGATCGATCCCGCCGCGTCCGCGGCACGGACGGTCAGGGTGCGGGAGGCGCTGTCGATCGCCGTGACGATCGCCGTTCCGAGGCCGGGGAGCGGCGTCACCGCCGGCGGGTACGTCGAGGCCGGGTTCGAGATCCGCAGGGTCCCCCGGTCGACGGGGACGCCGCCTGCGCCGAGCCGTTCGAGGAAGACGGTTCCGGCCCCCGCGAGCGGCGTCGGGTTCGGCTCGCCGTATCGATAGAAGGGAGAGGGCGCTCCTTCGGCGCGAACCGATATCCCCGGGCTCTGCGGCTCGCCCCACGAGACGGCCACACGGCCGCCACCGCCCCCGGGGCGGGAGGTGCCGTAGACCGTGAAGGAGCCGTTCGCGTGAACGCTGCCACGTCCCTCGATGCGCCCCGCGCGCAGCCGCACCGAGCCTCCCGCCGCGCCGACCGAGCTGCCGCCCGGGACCGGCCCCCCGTCCGCCGCGAGGTCTCCGAAGAGCCGAACGATCGCAGAAGAGGCATCGATACGGACGACGCCTCCCCCACTCGCTCCGGCGCGCCCGGCTCCGCCGCCCGGCAGGCGCGGTTCGCGCACACTGCCGTAGACGCTTCCCGGGGCGCTGAGGAGAGTCACCCAGTCGCCCTCGACCGGATGCCCCCTGCCACCGTGAGAGCCCGCGCTTCCAGGGGCTGACGCCCGTTCTCCCGGCAGGACGACCGGGTCGCGAGAGCCGTCTCCCCCGAGGAGGCCGTGTCCCGTGACGTCGATCGCGGCCCCGTGCGCGATCGCGAGCGTTCCGCCGATCGCGAGCTCGAGCGGGTAGAACGGGACGAGCGAGCCGCGGGTGGTGACCTCGGGTGATGTGAGGATCGTCCGGCGGACGGTCACCGTCGACTCGGCGCCAGCCGACCAGGTACCGCCGGAATAGAGGTGCAGGCCCTCGAACGAGCGTTCGCCGCCGGCGGCCGGTGGATAGAGGCTGAGGGTCGACCCGTCGAGGAGGAAGACCGGAAGGGCCTCGGCGCCCTCGGGCATCGGGACGTCCGAGCCGGAGTCGATGGAGGTCGTCGCCGACTCGTAGACGTGCCGCGCCGGCACCGCGACGAGGGTCGCGGTCCGGACCATGCGGTTCGCGCCGGCGTCGACGACCTCGACTTCGAACGGCAGCGACGTCCCCGCCGGCACGCCGTTCGGCACTCGCCAGGCCGCCTCGTAGACCCACTCGCCGGCGGACCCCGAGAGAAGCACGGCGGGAATCGAGTCGGCAGCGATGCTCCCGGTCGCATCGACCGGGCCGCGCACCCGAACGTTCACGTAGGAACCCGGAATCGTGTGGCCTCCGGCGTCGACGTCGCTGTCCGTGATACGGACCCTGAGGAGGAGATCGACCCCGCTCTTTCCGGCGTCGACGGAGATGTAGCCGGCGGGCCAGAGCGCCCCCTCGAACGGCGAGAGCCACTCCGCCACCGGGCGGTTCGGGTCGCTGCCGGGGGCCGCCTCGAGCGTCGTCGTCCTGGTCGCCTGGTTGCCGCCGTGATCGTCTGCCGTCGCCGTGACGCCGATCGTGACCGGGACCGTCAGGCTGCCCGGGACCGTGACGGCGGCGGTCCGGAAGACGTCCGTCGTCGCGACCCGGACGGCGTCGAGGGCCGCGGGGAAGACACCCCCCGCCGTCGCGATCGCCACGGAACGGATCGCCGTCTCGGCGTCTCGGGCACGTACCTCGAGGACGAACGAGTCACCGATGACGAACGAGGTCGCCGTCGAGCCGTCTGGCCGGCGGGCGACGAGATCCGAGAGGACCGGGGTCCCAGCGTCGTCGGCCACCGCGAAGGTCGCTTCGCGAACGCCTGTCGCGCCCTTCCCATCCGTGACTCGCGCGACGACGGACAGCGTCGACCCTTCGGCTTCGGTGAGCGGGACGGTGAAGGAGAGGACCTGAGGAGCGAGCGCGGACCAGCCTCCGGCGGGGCGCTCGAGAGTTCGCGCCGGCGCGGAAGCGAGGATGGTCCCCTGCGGCCCACCGCGCCGCAGCTCCGCCAAGAGCGTGAGGCGGGCGTCGTCGGCGTCGGCAATGCCTGCCGCTGTCGCCGACACGGTGGACCCCGCGTAGAAGACGCCCACGACGGGACCGCTCGCGGATGCCGTGACTCCGGCGATCGTCGGAGGGGCGTTCGGCAGGACCCGCATCTCGAGCCTCGCGACACCGCTCGCGTTGCCGCTCGTGTCGAACGCCCTGGCCCAGACCGGGAACGGCCGGGGAGCCACGCCGTCGCCCGTGTAGGCCGCGACGAAACCGTAGCGGAACGGCGCGACTCTCACGATGGCGCTCGGCACCGGCTCCGGCTGGGTCGGCTCCGCGGCGCTCGCGAAGGAGAACTCGACCCTGTCGAGGTCCCCGAATGCGCTTTCCGGCGTGACGTCGTCGAGGTTGCCGAACGACGGCGAGAGCTCGTAGCGCGCGGCGGCCACGAGGTCACCCGTGGGGGCGTTTGGCGGCAGGTCGATCGAAAGGACCGGCGCGTTCCGGTCGTAGATCCGGTATTCGCCAACCCACTCCGGCATCGGGTTCCCGGCCACGTCGGTGAGCCCCGTGACCACGAGCCGGCGCCGGAGGGAATCGTCCGTGAACGTCACCCCCTGAGGCTGCGCGACGAGGATTGAGTAGCCCCCGCGAGTCAGCGACGTCGCGACCGGGAAGTCGGCCCACGTCCCGGCGCCATTCCGCCACTCGAAACGGACCGCGGCCTCGAGCTGGGCCGATGTCAGGGCGAGGATCTCCCCGAAATCGACGCGGACCTGGGCCTCGGGGTCGACGGGCCGGGCCAGTGATGGAACGGTCGCGACGACGCGCGGGCCGTCGGTGTCCGAGGTGGTGAAGCTCGAACCGACGTCACCCGAATCGGTGAGCGAACGCCCCTCGCGGTCGCGGACTCCGCCGGACCCGCCCACCATGGCGAGCATGTAGGTCGTGGAGTTCTCGTACCTCGGGCTCGGCGTGAACCTCACCACCTGCCGGCCCGCGCCGTCGAGCGATGACGACCAGGTCCCCGTGGCCTGCGCGCTCGAGAACGAGAGCCGGAAGGTGCTCGACGTCGGTCCGGACGGCAGGACGGCCGTGGCCAGCGGCTCGGAGAAGACGATCTCCACGGGGGCCGTCCTCGAGACCAGAGACTGGCCGTTCGGAGGGGTGACGGAGACGATGCGCGGACGCGAGCCGTCGAGGACCACGGGCGGGAGCGCGTAGTCCGTTCCGTGGGCGCTCCCGAGCGTCCCTGCCGCGGTCGCCACCCGTTCTCCGTCGAGGCTCCGGGCCTCGAGGGTGTACGGCCCTGCGGCGAGGCCAGAGAAGCGGAAAGCGCCGTCGCCCGACGTGACGAGGAGCTGCTCGTCTCCCGTCGAGGGGCGGATGCGGACGAAGATTCCGCCGGCCGGCGGCAGACTCGCGGGGTCGCCGCTCCAGGCGTCGCCCCCGGGCGCCTCGTGGACCGTTCCGTGAGCCGAGACGACGGGAGAGAGGGTGAGGGTGACGTCGAGGACCTCGTCGTCCCACCGGAGAGTCCGCGAGATCGACGCTCCGAGCGGCGTACCCGGCACGGAGGCCGAGACCGATACCTGGCCTTCCTCGACTGCGGTGAAAACGGCACGCCCGGCGGCGTCTGCCGCGCCCTCCCAGGTCCCGTTCGGGGCGTGCACGCGCACGTTGGCGCCGCCGGCCGCCACCCCGCCGGCGTCGCGCACCGCGACCCTTACGGTTCCGCGGGCGAGGAGGGTGATTCGGTACGGGTCCGCGCTCGCCCCCGTGCCCGAGGCGAGCGCGCTCGACGTGACGAACGCACGGCGCTGCTCGCCGCTCGACTCGAGCGCCCGCACCCAGAAGCTCCTCGACGCCAGGACGTCCCGGAACCGGTAGGCGTGGCCCGGGTACGGAACGTCCGGCGCGAGGCGGCTCGTGAGCGGTATCGGCTCCCCCGAGTAGATGTCGACGTGGCGTCCGTACGAGATCGCGAAGACTCCATCGCCCCTGACGGGATCGGGATCGACCTCCACGAGACCGCGCGACTGCTCCTTGCTGAAGAGACGGACCCAGACGTCGCGGATCGGTTCGAGGACGAGGGCCACTTGCGCCTCGGGGGCGGTCGGCGTCAGGACCACGTTCTCGCCGGCCTGCCGGTCGCTTCCCTCGACACCGGCCGAAAGAGCGTACGTGGCGACGGGAAGACCGTCGAAGGCGAAGGTGCCGCTCGAGCCCGGCTCGCGGCTCGTGCTCGCGAGGGCGGTTACGCCGGCTCCCCAGAGCCTCCCGTTCACCGTCCCCTCGAGGCGGACCGTTCCGCCGCCGACAGGGACCGTCCTGGTGGCATCGTCGAACAGGACACCGGAGACTCGCCCTCTCTGGTCGAGGAGGACGACGACCTCCAGGTCCTGTCCCGCGTGGTCGAGGTGAATTTCGCCGAGTCGCCCGCCTCTGCCCGACGGGGCGTGGAAGACGTGGGCCGCGTAGGTCCCGAGCGACAGTGCCTGGAATGAAGCACGCCCGTCGGCCCCGGCGACGGTCGCCTCGCCATTCGAGAGGAAGACCTGTGCGTCGGGAACCGGAGCGCCGTTCTGCGGATCCCGAACGAGGACGGAGAGCGCCGCCACCTGCCCTGAAAGGACGAGGTCACCCACCTCGACGACATCGAAGTCGGCCTTCAGCTCCCCGGAGCGGCTCCCCAGCCGCGAAACCTGACCCGGGTCCCGCGCGACCACCGTGAACCTGCCGGCCGAGACGCCGCCCATCTCGAATCGCCCGTCACCGCCGGCCGTCAGGAAGGCGGGAGCCGCCGGGAACCGGCGGAAGGGGAAGTCGTTCTCCTGGAGAGCGACCTGTGCGCCCGACAGCGGGAGGAAGACCCCCGGCGCCGTCTCCTCGGCGACCCGGCCGCGGACGGTTCCCTGGGGCTTCAGGGAGACGACGAGATCGAGAAGCTGCCCGTGTCCGGTGATCCGGCCGTACGTCCGCCCCGTCCTCTGGATCGCGCCACGAAAGCCGCTCGCGGTGACGGCGACGTTCCCCGGCGGAACGAGCTCGAACCGGAAGGCGCCGAGTTCGTCCGTTCGCTGCCGCTGCGGAATGTAGCCCGTCGCTTCGAGGTCGACGTCGATGCCCGGGACGGGGGTGATCCCGTCGACGTCGACGACCAATCCCGCTACCGTCGAGGATCCCTCGAAGAGGAGATCGACCTCCTTCACCTGGCCAGCGAAGTCGATGGCCCCTCGGAACGATGCCGTTCCGTGGAAGGGGTTCGCTGCGGTGACGCTCAGCTCTCCGACCGGCAGCACCAGGGCCAGGCGGCCGTCGTCGTCGGTCGTCGTCTCGATTCCCGTGGACTTCTGCCGGATGACGAGCTCCTGAGGGCTGAACCACGTCGGCCGGTAGACGAGGGGGCTCCTCACGCCCGCGGTCGTCGTCCTCGTTCTGACGCGCAAGGTGCCGGCACCCCGTAGCCGGACGGTCACAAAGGCGCGGTGGCCGCCGAAGAGGACCTCGGTCCCCGCCTCGCCAATCCAGCCGATCGCCCGGGGTTCGAGGCCAGCTCCGACGTGAGCAGCGACCGTGTACGCCCGCGCGGGGACGCCCTCGAACGAGAACGTGCCGTCGGCCCCCGTCGTCGTCTCGCCGATCGGGACGAGCGTGACCGTGACGCCGGGTGCCGGCCTCCCGAGCGGGTCGAGGACGACGCCGTCGATCGCACCTGGGGTCGCGCCGTCGAGGACGATCGTCGCGGCGGCGACCGGATCGGGCGACGCGTCCGTGACGGAAACGACGGTCGTCCCCTCTGCCCGGCGAACCGAGTCGATCGCGTGGACCCGGTACGGGGCTTCTCCCACCCCCTGCGCCGGAACGCCGTCGATGCGGTAGTCGCCCGCGGCATCGGTCACCGCGAAGCTCCCCGGCCCCTCGACGAACACCGTCGCTCCCGAGGCCGGAACGTCGGCCTGTGCGAGCGGGTCGTGGAAGAGAACCTTCCCCGCGACGGACCTCGGGCTCGACGCGGCGAGGATCAGGGTGGCGTCGGCCGAGCCCTCCGCGGCGAGGTCGACGTCGGCGATCGCCGCCGTCCTCGACCTCGTGAAATCGGCGGCCTGAAGTGTCACGCGCCCTGCAGGAACCCCTGTGAACCGGAACGTGCCAGCCGTGCCCGTCACCGCCTCGCCGTACGGCGCGCCGGCCGAGTAGACGGCAACGCGTGCACCGGCAACGGGCTCCGCCTGCGGCCCTGAGGCCGTCTCGCTGCGGAAGAGGACCCTCCCGGAGACCGTCCCGATACGAGGCGGCCGGGATCGCTCGAGTCGGAGCGTCGTCTCCACCTTCGCGCCCGGTCCGCCGAGGGCGACCGTTGCGGAAGCCGATCGACCCTCCGCATCGCGGGCCGTCACGGTGATTGGACCGACGGGGAGGCCGTCCACCCGAAAACCGCCGTCGGCCCCGGCCTTCGCGGTGCGGACCTCGGAGAAGAGCGTGCTGGCCGCCGTCACTGCTGCCCCGATGGCGGCGCCGCCGTCGTCGTAGACCGCACGGCCTGTCAGAGTCCCGCGTCCGAGGAACGAGAGGTTGATCCGCGCCAGGCGCGACTGAAGGCGGATGATGGAAGAGACCTCCTCGATCTCCAGGGGAGCCAGCGGGTCCGGCCCGGGAGGGAGGACCGCCTGGATTCGGAAGCCCGATTGCACCGTCCCCTTCTCCGGCGGCCTCGGGACGGCCAGTACGGGCTCCTCGACGAACGGGAAGAAGAATGAGCCGTCGGCTCCGGTCGTCCGCTCGGCGACGAGGTCGTGCACGACTCGCGAATCCAGGCCCGAAGCGTCCGGGACGATCCTCTCCCGGACGAGACGAAGCGTCGCTCCTGCGACGGCCTGCCCCGTCCCCGCGAGCACCTTCCCCTCGACGAGGCCTCCGACGTGTCCGCTCTCGATCCGGATGTCCGGCACGGGGGACGCGAGCGCGTTGCCGTACCGGTCGCGAAGCACGCCGGCCGCGATCCGGTGGAGATTCGTGACGACCGGCTGCCCTTCGCGGGTCGCGATCACGGCCGAGACGGGTTGCGCGAAGCGGACTGTCAGGACGCGCTCGCTCGACGGCTGCAGGAGGGCCGAGGCGGCGGTGAACGTCGCCGTTCGCTCGAGGGTCTCTCCCGAAGCCGTCGAGTCGAGCCCGCGGAAACGCGTCTCGACCTCGTATCGGTCCTCCTCCTCGGCATCCGCCTTCGCGGGCGGGCGATTGAAGAGGTACCAGACGCCGGAACCGTAGGGATCGAGGACGAAGTCCTGTCGCGCCCCGATCAGGCGGAAGGGTGGCAACTCGACCGCCCGGACGATGGCGGCGGGCGCCTCGGAGACCGGCATTCCCGTCGCGAGATGGACGAGCGCGAACGCGAGCGGCCGAAAGTCGCCCGCCGCGCGCGTGACCTCCACGGCCCAAGCCTCCCCCGGCGGGACCGAGAGAGACGGAAAGTCGACGACGACGAACCCGCTCCCCGAGGGGGCCGGAGCCACGAACGAAAGCGTGACCGGCATGGGCGTACCGGAAGCAGGACCGTGGACAACGAAAGCGTAGGCAGCCTCGGCCGAGAGGCGCCCGACGACCGCGAGGGGCGAACGGCGGCCGCCGGCGCGCTCGAAGACGTCGAACACCTCTCCGAATGGAATCGAGCGGAGCGCCCGCGCGTCGCCGGCCGGGTAGGCGAGAAACGTGACGCCTGTGGCGCCGTTGAGCTTTCGGACCTCGAGGGTCGGCGCAGTCCCCGCGCCGGAGCTCTCGAGCGTCGCTGCGATCCAGGGCCTCGCCCAGGTCATCGCCGAAGCCGTGTCGGCGAGGAGAGACCTCGCCGTGAGGCCGCGTGCCTCCTGCTCCTGGCGGAGGAGGCTCGCGAGCGCCTCGGCGGCGTCTCGGCCCTTCGTCAGGGTCCGCCGGAGGGTGTCGTACTCGGGAAGGTCGTGTCGATTCCCGAGCTGGTCGAGGAGGAGCGCCTCGAGCGACGAGAGCAGCCCGTCGCCCAGGTAGAGCCGCTGACCCGCCTCGGCGAGGTCGACGGCCCGACGCTCGACGTCGGTCGTCACGAGCCGAGGCAGCTCCGGTGGGATCGACCCTGGCGGCGCCACGGCGAGGCTCCACGCGAGACCGAGCAGCCGGATGTTCGATCGGACGAGAGCCTCGGGAAGGAGCTCCGTGAATCGCGGGAGGACGAGTGACGAAGGAGACAGAGGGATCCCGGCCTCGCCGACGCCCGTCCGCAGCCGGATGACGCCTTCTGCCGGCCCCGCCGACTGGAAGGTCGTCGCCACGCAGCGGCCCGTGACGTCGGCCACGAGCCGGTACTCGAACGTCGCACCCTCTCCCGGGGCGAGCGAGGGAATGGTGGGCGAGAAATCGTCTCCCGCGCGCTCCTTGTGAGCGCCGGTGATTCGGCTCGAATCGAGCTCGACCGTCACCAGGTACTGCGTGGCACGCGAGAGGTTCGTGACGGTGGCGTAGAGGGTGTAGGGCTCGCCCTCGCGGACGACGTCGGGGTGGTTGAAGGAGAGGTTGAAGCGGGCGTCGACGACCTCGACGGCGGCCTTGAGCTTCCCCGCGAGCGGCAGGACGTCCCGCCCGGGCCGCTCGAGGTCCGCTTCGATCGCCAGCGTGAAGACGTGCGTGCCGGGAACGAGCCCTTCAAGCGTGAAGCTCGCCGCCCCCTGCTCGCTGGGCCCGAGGCGCGCATTTCCTGTCGCGCCGAGGACCGGCACCTTCTGGCCGGCGGAGACCGGCGGCGTCGTCTGCGCGAGGCGCAGCAGCTCCCGCGGGACGGCCGCGGGCAGGCGAATCGCGCCCGTCACGTTCGCGAGCACGGCCGCGCTCCCCGTGGGAGCGCCGTTCACGACGAGGAGACTGGCGTCGAGGAACTGGTTGAGGAACGAGACCTTTCCGGGGAGGACGATGACACCGAACAGCTTCGTCTCGGCAGGAACCTCCTCGGGTTCGTATCCCGGAGCGAGCTGGTCGGGCGCGGCCGCTTCCAGGCGGAACGGTATGAGGCTCGGGGGCTGCCATCGCCTCAACGCGGCAGCGACGTCTCCGGGAAGGCCGTCGAGCCGGACCTGCGGCTTCTCGAGGAGCTCGACCTGTGATCCCTCCTGGAAGAGGACCGGGAGCTCGATCGTGACGGGCGTGTCCCTGAAGACGAACCCGACGTCGAAGCTGAAGGCCTGGAAGCTCTGCTGGGTAATCTCGATTCCCCTCGCTCTCAGCTCCTCCAGCGTCAGCTGCCGGACGGTCGCCGAAGCGAGGAGGATCTGTCGCACCTCGAGGACGACGGTGGAGGGACTCGCGTTGCCGAGGACCTCCCCGCCGCCGGCCCGGGCAAGCCGGATGTTCGAGAGGAGGTAGGTCCCCTCCGACTGGAAGCCAGGCAGGAGAAACGCGCCGCCCGGAACGGTGGAGTAGGTGATCGGCTGTGGCAGCTCCGGCCCCGAGAGATCACCTTGAACGACGAGACCCGAGGCGCGCGGATCGCCCGACGCCATGGCGCCGCAGACTCCCGCGAAACAGGTGCGGACCGTCGCCCCTTCGGCGACGTTCAGCGTTTGTTCCTCGTCGCCCGGAGCGATCGAGAGACGAGTGCCCTGAATGAGGAGCTTGTCGGAGGCGAGCGGCTCGGTCGGCTGGGCTGAAGCCCCGGCCGCTGGAACGAGCGCGCCGAGGGCGAGCAGAAGGAGAAGCGCATGGACGGATGCGAGCGGGCCTCGACGCCCCCTGGAATCCGCCCGCCGGCCGGTAACGGCCAGGGTGTCCCGCACTCTCCCCCGCACAGGAGAGGCACGCTACGCGAGCGCGATCACCCGGGACAATGAACAAAACGCGACACGGCGGACGCCGCGTCTCAGTTCGCCCCGGCTCTCACGCCGGCCGCGCGCCTCCTGAGCTCGTCGCGCAGCTGCGCCGGCGTGAGGCCGAAGCAGGCGCGGACGAAGCGACCGAGCGCCTGCGGGCCGGAGAGGCCGACGGAGCGGGCGACGACCGGCTGCGGGACGCCGCTCTCGAGGAGGGTTGCGACGACGTCCGCGCGGCACTCCTGCCGCACGCGGGACATGCACCGCCCCCCCGCCTTGAACCGACGGACCAGCGTCCTCACCGAGATGTTCCGCCGCACGGCGACGGCCTTGGGTCCCTCGACGACGAAGAGGACCTTCGTGTCGTCTCCGAAACGGGTGTCGAGACCGGCAAAGGGGTCTCCAGGAACGAGGGAGCGGATCTCGACGGCCGAGGCCCGCGGCCGGCACGCATCGACGCCCAAAGCGGGCTTTCGCCCCCCGACCACCTTCCCCATACCCCTCACTCTCAGCCGAAGACGCGCGATTGTGGACCCGGATGACCGCAAAAGGGAAGGGCCTTTCGACGAAATCGTGCAGAACCTACCGAGTGTTCGGTCGGGTTTCGATCGTGGCGCGTCCAGGATGCCCGGCCCGTCGCCAGGGCGCGAGGCTGTTCCGCGCCCCGTTCGAGGTGGCCCGTAGCGCCGGCATCGAAAAAAGTGGCCCGGGCGTGAGCCCGGGCCTAAGTGAGGGGTGAGCCCGACGTATTCGGGCTGGGGGTACTGTTTGAGGCCGGTTCAGGGCACCGGCTGGCCCGCGACGAAGGTCGCGTCGAGCGACTTCCTGTCGATGACGGTCGCGTAGGCCCCGACGCGGGCTCCGCCACGGGGGTTGTTGATGACGATCGACGCACGCTCCGCGTCGGTCGTCGTCAGCCCCGCGAAGAGATCGTCGCTGCCGATCTGCGTGACCGGCTTGTCGGCGGTGAGCCTGACCCAGATGCTCCGCAGCGGCCGTCCGAGGAAGTCGTAGACGTTGACGTCCACCTCGGCGCTGTCCCCGACGGCGGCGCCGGGGGTGAGGAAGAGCGCGACGTTCGTCCGGAACTCCGCGTTCGCCTCGAGGCCCGAGAGGAGGATTCGCTTCGACGCGGCCTGGACCCCGATGCCGTCTTCGAAGACGTAGGGATCGACCTGGAGGCCGCTCGTGCCGGACCCCGACACCGTGTAGGTCTTTCCCGTGACGATGAGCGGCTCCGTCGGGGCAGCGTCGTCGGCGGCCGGCGTGATATCGACGTAGGACGACACGTAGTCGTGCTCGTCGTCGTCCGGGAGGCCCAGCCAGACCTTGACGAAGTCGAGCGCGGCCGCGGTCTGCCACGGCTTGAAGACCACGGTGTCGCCCAGGGTCACGCGGGCCGTGGTCCCGCTCCGGACGTAGGAGTAGGTGACCTTGATCCGGCGCTCCTTCGAGGACGGGTTCGTGATGGCGATGTCGCTCTTCCAGGTCGCCGTCCGGACGATGCCGGGGAGGCGGTAGGTCGGCGACGGCCGCGGCGCGGGGGCGACGACGATGGAGTCGTTCGTCGCCATGTCGATGACCGTCGCGTAGGGGTAGACGCCG
This sequence comes from uncultured Holophagales bacterium, assembly GCA_964575465.1. Taxonomy (GTDB): domain Bacteria; phylum Acidobacteriota; class Thermoanaerobaculia; order UBA5066; family UBA5066; genus UBA5066. Next base: position 26,852 of record CAZNSS010000001.1, read on the forward strand.
GAGCCCTTCTTGATCTGGATCTCGGCCGAGAAGTGGGAGACCGGCGACCCGTAGCCCGCGCCGCCGATCGGCGAGTCGGGCGCGGCCGAGAGGGCCGAGTTGAGCTGCTTGACGCCCCGCGGCTCGACGAGGAGCTTCGCGGGGACGCCGAGGACGTTTCCGGCGGCGTCGCGGAAGACGACCTCGACCTGGGCTTCCTCGTCCTTGAGGTTCGCGACGGTGAGGTTCGTCCGGAACGCGTCGTCGTGCCGAAGGCCCGCCAGGACGTTCGCGCCCGCGACGGACTGCGGCTTCACGCCGTTGGCGACCGACATCGCCGGGACCGAGAGCCCGAACGTGCCGACGGTGTCGGCGAAGGCGGCGTTGTAGGTCCGGCTCACGATGACCGGGGAGACCGGGACGTTGTCGCCGCGGACGAGGACGACGCCCCAGGCGGGCCTGCTGAGCCGGAAGAGCGATTCGAGGACGTTCGTGTACGACTTCGTCTCGCCCGCGACGAGCGCCTGCTGCAGCCACGTGATCTTCGAGGCGCCGTCCCAGCTCGAGCCGGCGACGAAGCCGAGAGACACCGTGGCCGTCTGGCTGCCCGGGTTGAAGATGGAGAGGTCGGACTGCCACCGGGCTCCGCCCGCGCCGTCGGCGAACGCCATGCCCGCGGCGACCCAGAGGAGCGGGTCGGGCGGCGGCTTCACCGTGAAGGCGAGCGGGGAGACGGTGGTCGCGGTACCGGGCACGCCGTCGCGCGCCACGGTGAGCTTCACCGCGAAGGTGCCGCCGCGGGAGAAGGCGTAGTCCGTCGGGGAGCCGGTCGCGAGCGGCGAGCCGTCGCCGAAGTCCCACGTGTAGCTCGTCGCCTGATCGGCTCCGGTGAAGCGGATGAGCTTGTTCGGCTCGACGGCGGAGCGGTTGACGGCGGTGCCGTCCACGTAGAGGTAGTTGTACTTGCCCGTGAGGGGGGCGCCCGTGGAGCCGTGAACGAAGACGTTGTAGCTCTTCGAGTTCGCGCCGTTCGTCAGCTTCGCGACGAAGGTCGTGTCGACGGCGGCGGTGTAGGCCTTCTGCGCCACCGCGAGGTCGGAGAACGTGCCGTCGCCGAAGTCCCAGGAGAGCCCGCCTGCCGCCGCGATCGCGGTGAATTTCAGGAGCTGGCCCGAGGTGGCCTCCCAGGTGGTCGAGTCCTTCTTCGAGACGGCGGCTCCCGTGCCGGCGTCGGCCACGGAGTAGTCGAGGAAGGACTGGCCGCTGGACGGGGCGATGCTGATGCTCGCCGTCGCGTTGCAGCCCGTGGACGCGAGGGTCACGGTGTACTGCTGCGAGGCCGAGCCGGGGAGGGTGTAGGCGTAGACGTAGTTGTTGCCCGTGCCCGACGCGCCGTTCCCGAAGTTCCAGCTGATCGTCCCGGTCGCGCCGGTCGCCACGAAGGTGAGGGGCTGCCCGCTCGTCGCCTCGTAGATCTTGTAGACCGGGTCGTAGGAGATCCTCGCTCCCTCCGAGTTCTTGATGTCCAGGCTGCAGCTCGCCGGGAGGTCTCCGCCGGTGACCGTGAGCTGGTTCACGCGGGTGGAGCTCGACTGGAAGGACGCATCGTTGGCGACGCACGAGAAGGTCTTGGTGCCCGCGGTGGCGTAGGAATAGCTCGTCGTCCGCGAGGTCGTGGTGCGCGTCACGCCGTAGTCGAGCGTCCAGTCGTACGACGTGATGGCGGCTCCGCCCGAGGTCGCGTTGCAGGTGAAGGTCACGCTCTGCCCCGTGATCGGGGTGTAGTTGGACGCCGTCACCGAGGTCACGGTCGGCGGGCCGCCCGTGCTGCCGCCTCCGCCACCGCTTCCGCCACCGCCTCCGGTGGCGGTGCCGACGATGAGCTTCGCCGGCTGCGGATCGATTCCGTAGCCGGTGAGGGTGATCTCGTAGTCACCCGCCGTCGGGATCGAGAACGTCTGGCCCTGCGCCGTCCCCATCGCCGTCGCCGACCCGCCGCTCTGGGGCCTGTAGGACCAGCTGAGCGCGGGCGGGTTCGAGTCCTGCACGCCGTTGATGTAGGCGTAGGCCCGCGCCTGCACGCTCGCGGTGAGGTCGTAGGTGCCGTTGAACGACGGGAGGTCCGCCGTGTTGGCCAGGTTCCTCAGGCGAATCGTCGGCGTCGCGGCGACGACGATCAGCTGCGACCAGCCGGTCGCCGGCCACTGGGCGACCTGCGGCGAAGCGCAGCTGCCGCTCGTGGTGTAGCTGTAGCGAATCCGCAGGCCCCAGGTGCCCTCGGACGGCGTCGGGATCGACAGCGTCCCCGTTCCGCTGGCCGGGAAGGGGTTCGAGACGGAGACACCCGTCGAGTACGGGCCCTCGATGCAGCTCCCGCCGAGGACTTCGCAGAAGTTGTAGGAGAAGCCCGACCCCGTGGCAGGGCAGTTCCCAACCGTGAGGGCCTTCTTGGACGCGCTCGAGACCGTGAGGGACGGGGTACCGACGAGCGCCGACGCCGGGGCCGTGAGGGAGAGGACGACGTCCGTGACCGTCACGGTCCTGGCCACGTCGCCCGAGCAGGTGAGCTGGTCACCCGAGAGCCCCGGGCACTCGGCCGTCCGGAAGCCGCCACGGTAGGGCACCGAGACCCAGTAGCGGTAGCTGCCGGACCGCTGAAGGCCCGGGTTCGTCTGGCCGTCCTGGACGAACGCCGGCGCGCAGGTCGGTCCCGTGCAGCCCGGCTCGAGCGTCAGGAGGTCCGCACCCGTCTCGCCGACAGGTACGCGGGCGACGTACCAGCGGTAGCCGGTCGTCGCCGGGCTTCCCTCCGAGGCGTCCTCGAGCGTTCCCCCGGAGAGGATCGCGGAGCTCTTCAGGAGCTGGTGCGGCACTTTCCAGGTGATGCGGTGCCTGGCCACCGAAGAGCCGCCCGAGTTGAATGCGTTCTGCACCTCGAGGGCAACCGACAGCTGCTTGTCGACCGGCGCGGAGGCGGAAAAGTCCGCCGTCGTGGCCGGAGAGACGGCGTAGACGTCGTTCGTCGTGACGGATTCCCAGCAGCCGGCTCCGGTCGACGGGACGGGGGCGGAGCCTCCCCCTGGCACCAGGGCCGGGTCGCAGGGCCCGATCAGCGTGTACGTGCTCGGCGGAAGGGCGGGGCCCTCCGTCCGCGACTCGTCCGCGTTGAGGAGCCGCATCGCCGAGGCCTGCGAGTCGAGGGCGTTGCCGTCGTGGAAGTCGTAGTCGAGCCGCCAGTCGGTGAGAGGGGCCACCGAGTCCGGAGGCGAGAAGGACGGCTTGATCCGGAGCTCGTCCCCGATGAAGACGCTCCCTCCGTCGGGGACGCTCGTCGCCGCGCCGGTCGTCGGGATCCGGTCGACGGAAAGGAGGGCGGTCGCCGGGCCCGGCGCCGTCGAGCAGTCGAGAGACATCGCGTAGGCGAACCCGCCGTCCGCGAGGTAGAGGTGGGCGTTCCCGCCGGTGCTGCGGAATCCCACCAGGCCCCCGATCGCCGCCGGGTTCGTGATGGTCGCCGCCGAGGCCGCCAGGTTCGTCCCGAAGTCCATCGACGAGCGGACCTGCAGTCGCATGCCGCCTGCCGTGAGGCGGTGCATCAGGAACGCGACGACGTCCGTGTTGAACGCGAGGAGAACCATCCCCTTCTGGGCGAGGTTCTGGCCGTCAGGGGGTACGAACGACCCGATGGTCGCGATGTTGCCGTTCGCCGGGTCGACGCGGTGGAGCGAGACGAAGGTCGAATACGCGTAAGGGCGGATGTAGCGGGCAGACTCGACGAGGATGTGGAGCGCCCCGTCCGACGGGTGCGCAACGGCGGCCACGTTGTTGATGTAGCTCCCCGAGGGGACACCCAGCTCCGTGGCCGAATACTCTCTCCAGGAAAGGGCCGCCGCGATGCCGGGCACCGGGGCCGAGCCGGCGTTCGTGGCGTCGATGACGACGACGCGCGCCTGGGACGAGCCGACGATCCACTGCCGGGAGGGGCTCTCGACCGCCTCCATGCCCGACAGGTCGCTCCCGAGGGCCGTCACCTTCTCGGACGGAATTCCGTTCTTCGCCGCCGAGCCCGCGCCCCCCGCCACGTTGGTGATGTTGGCGGCAAAGACCCCCACCACCGAGGAGGTAAACCCGAGGTAGCTGCTCCCGACCTTCAGGACGGCGCTGTAGTTGGAGTTGTAGCCGGCCGGCAGGTAGTCGCCGCCGCTTCCGAACCCCGGACCGCTGTACGCCTCCGCGATCGTCCCGTAGCCCACCTCGTCCGTCCAGGGGAGGACGACGCGCTGCCCGTCCGGCGAGAGCGCGATCTTCCCGGTCCGGGTCTGGCCGTCGCCGCTCTTCGGGTAGCCCCCGGAAAGGAAGCTCTGCGACGCCGTCATCGACGGGGCCGCCGGGCTCGCCAGGCTGTAGGTCACGAACCCGTAGTTGTACCGGAGGACCAGTCGCCGGGAGCTCCCCGAGATCCCCATGGAGTCGTTCGTCGGCCGCAGCCCCGAAGGCGCGCCCGATGCGGGGGGATCGAACTGCGACGGGGAGTTCAGGACCTGGCACTGGGCGTCGAGCCGCGGAGAGACCCACACGGTCGCCGCGGCGACCAGGAGCAGGCTGGCGAAACGACGCTGCGTAGCACGCAGAAGGACGACTGAATTCATTCAACCCCCTTGGAAGGCACCCCAATATTCAGAACCTCGCGGCCCGAGAGCGGGCCACGCGGCGAAAGAGTCAACCGGGGCCATTATAGGCCAGAGGGGCCGTATCGGCACACTCCACCAGGATTCGGGCCCCGCATCGGAAGGTAGTGACGGGGACCACGAAATCTCACCGGTTCCGCGAGGACGCCAGAGAAAGAAAAAGAGCGGGCGGCTTTCGCCGCCCGCCCAGGGTTGATCTACCGAAGGATCGCTTACTCGGCGACGCCGCCGAAGGCGATGTTGCCCGGATCAGCGAAAACGCCCGTGCAGTTGAAATCGTGGTTGAACAGCGTGGCGGCGTGGCCGACGCTGACGAACGCGCCCGGAGCGGTGTGCTGCACACCGACCCAAGCCTGGTGGTAGCGGTCGCTGTTGTTCGGGTTGAACGTGAAGCGCGTCCAGCCGCCCTTGAAGCCGGCCGGGTTCATGTCCGCGTTGCCGGAGATGATCACGCGGTTGGCTTCCCACCACACGTACGGGTTGTTCGAGACCTGGACGTCGCCCGACGGGCCGCCGCCGGTCTGCTCGTTCTGGTTCTCGTCGTTGTCCCAGGTGGAGATGGAGATCTGACGGCCGTTGCGAGCGATGTCGCAGAGGTTCACGCCAACGTTCGTGTGAACGGTGGTCGCGTTGTCGGCGTCCCAGCGGTCGCCGCGCCAGATGGTCGCCCAGGTCTGGAGGCCGGCGTCCGCGTCGCTCAGGTAGCGGAAGCCGTAGGCCGTGCCGAGGGGCTCGCGGCCGTCGCCGGAGAACTGGTAGGCGGCCGGGACGTCGGCGTCAGCGGCCGGGACCGGGTCGATGTAGTTCGCGCCCTGGGTGCTGTAGCGCGCGTAGAAGGTCTTGAGGGTCGAGGTCGTCCAGTCGTTGGCGGGGGACTCGAGGCGAACGTCGAACTCGAGAGCGATGGCCGCCTCACCGGAGATGTTGCCACCGGCGTTGGACGGGTCGATGAAGAACACGTCGCCCATGAGGACGTTCGTGCCGCCGTTGTCGTCCCAGCCGACCGTCGCGATGGCGTCGAGCGTGTAGAACTGGTACTGGTTCGGGAAGTAGTTGGTGCAGTAGTTGACGACGTCGATCGTCAGGTAGCCGGTGAAGTCGCCCGCGAAGGCGCCGTCAGCCGTGCCGCCGCAAGCGGCGTTGTCGGCCTCGTTGGTCGGGCGCGTGATGAGGGAGATGTAGTCGGCGCTCTGGTCGAGGGAGTCCCAGATACGGTTGCGGAAGTTCCCGCCGAAGGCCGGGGTGGCGTAGAACCCGATCGAGTCGAAGTAGTCGCCGTTCGGGGCCTCGGGGTGCAGGAAGCGCATGTAGTCGGACTGGTCTTCACCGATGAACGCTGCGTTCTTGCAGGGGTCGGTGCCGGCAGCCGAGAGCTTCTGCGTGTTCGGGTTGACGTTCAGCTTGCCGTTGAGGATGTCCTTCATGCGGAAGAACGCAACGTCGTAGCCCGTCATCGGAACGTTGAAGTCGAGGACGGGGGCGGACTGCTTGTTCCACACGGTGACGTGGGCAACGATGCCGAACTCGGAGACGTTCGTCAGGGCGACGAGCGTGTCCGTGCCGCCCTCGGGGATCTCCCCGGAGGTGGCGGAGTTGCGGGAAACCTTGAAATACGGCACGAGAAGCGTAGCGCCCGGGACGTTGTCATACGCGCACGTCACGGCGTAGCTCGTCCCCGTCGCCGCGAGGAGCGCGAGGGCAACCAAAACAGTAAACTTCTTCATTTCCACTCCTGCTGATTCGATGTGAAAGATGGGGCTGAAACGACGAGGCTGAGGGTTGGACTCTCCCCCGATATCGAATCACCTCCCGTGAGTTCGATGGTCTTCATCCCGAATTCGAACCCCGCGGCCTTCGGCCCTTCCTGGCGAGACGAAGCGCGGGAAAAGCTGTGTGCACTCATGTGACTTGGGGGAAGGTTAGGGGCGCTATTCGGAAAAGTCAAGCGCGGAGACCACGAAATATGCTCCGGTCCCATATTTCTTCAGGCGCCCCCTTCACGGCCCGGCGACCCCTCAGCCGAGGTTCCTGAAGAACCGGACCCCGCCGGCCCGGCTCTTGTCCGTGGTCCGGTACTCGAACATGAGGACGATGTCGTTCCGGCCGTCCCTGTCGACGTCGACGATCACGACGGACATCGAGTGGTTGACGAACCGGGGCTGGAGGGCCGGGTCGAGCTCCTCGAACTCGCCGGCAGCCGTCTGGAAGAAGACCCGGACCCGGCCGACCGATCGATCGGCCCAGACGACGTCGTCCAGGCCGTCCCCGTTCAGGTCCCCCGCGCCGAGGCCGGCCGACTCGACCCCCGCGTCAGCCAGGGCTTTCACGAGCCGCTTGCGCTTCCACCCTTCGGAATCCCGGTAGTAGATGGAGACGCCGTGCCCGCGGATCGGCTTCTGGACCGCACCGGGGGCGTTCCCCTTGACGTACGCCGCGAAGGCGGCGGGAAACCCGTGGTACGTGCCGGTCGCGGAACCGCTGTGGAAGCTGAAGTCCTCGACGACCTCCCTGCCGACCTGACGGAAAGCCTTCGTGGCGGCGTCCCACTCGTAGAGCAGTGCCCGCCCCCCCTGGTACCGGCAGCCGGAGGCGAAAAAGGGCGCCCCACCTCCCGCGGGATGGACGGCGAGCGCCAGCGAGTAGCCGAAACAGGCGTTCTCGAGGCCCGCGGAGCTCTCCGAGAACGTCCCGTCCTTCCTCCCGAAGAACGCGCGCGTGTCGAAGCCCTTGCGATACCCGTCCTTGCCAGCCTCGCGGGCCGCGGCCGCTTCAGCCCCCTTGCCGCGCGCCTCGGCCAGCTCCTGATCCGTCCTCGCCCGAACCGATTCGGGCTCGTCGGAGATCGCGACGATGTCGAGGAGGCCGTCTCCGTCGATGTCCCCGGACTCGATGGCCCGGCCGCTCATCTCGCGCGGCAGGCCGCGGGTCTCGAACCGGAACCGCCCCTCCCCCTTGTTGAGGGCCACGAGGGGACCCGCGCCGTGGCCGATTCCGATCAGGTCCGGCCTGCCGTCCCCGTCGACGTCGGCGACAGAGACACCGCCCTCGCCGAACCGCAGCCGGATGTCGGTGTCTTCCTTCTGCGGCTCCATGTTCGTCCAGCGCGTCCCGTCGAAGCGGAAGATCCTGGGGGTTCCGATCGCGGAGAGCCGGGGCGGCGGGGTGACGATCTCGGGAGAACCGTTCCCGTCGAGGTCCGCGACCTTCATGTTGGACCGCCAGAACCCCGACGTCGGAAGGCCTTCGGACTTCTCCTCGAACCTGAGGCGCGTCTTCGACTGGGGCGGAGCGACGACCTCGTACTCGATCTCGGGCACCTCGATGAGGGGGTTCAGCCCCTCGACGTCCTGATCGTCCGCCAGGCGCAGGGCCTCCTTCGTGGGCTCCTTCGGGGCGTCGACGTAGTAGTACTTCTCGTCTTCCCGCACGAGGTCGAGGAGGAACATGTTCGGGTTCAGCAGCGTGTGGCGGAGCTTCCCGTTCTCGACCCGAAGCGTCTGGCTCTTGGGAATCCGCTGGAGCCGGCGGCCCGTCACCTTGTCGTCGAAGACGAGCCACTCGTCCGGCGGCGTCGTCGGCTCGGCCCTCTCGAGGGGCGGAAGTCCCGCCAGGGCCCGGGAGGTGTTGACGTACTTCAGCTCCTCCTCGGCGGTCATGGGCGCCGCCGCGGCGGGCTTCGCCGGCGAGGCAGCTTTCTTCTCCGCCCCGGAGGAGGCGCAGCCGGAAGCGACGAGCAGGACGAGGGGAAGGGCGACGAGGGCGATTCTCTTCAAGTCTTCTCCTGGGGCGCACGGGAAAACCGCAGGCGGTCGGCCCGCGGCTTCAGACGAAAAGGGGATCAGAGGATGTCGGCGAAGACCCTTCGGCTCCGCTCGAAGAACCTGTACCCGAGAAATGCTAGCACGCCGGAAGCGACCATCCAGAGGCCGACCCGCGCCGCGGGAGGCGCCGCCGTTCCGATGAGTCCGGCGCGGAAGAGCGCGACGAGGTCCCTGAGCGGGTTCACGTCCATGACCCAGCCCAGCGAGGGAGGGACGAGGGTCTCGGGGTAGAGGATGGGCGACAGGTAGAAGACGACCGTCAGCAGGGGTGGAAGCAGCTGGGCGAGGTCCCGAAACAGCACGCTGGCAGCCGCCAAAGCAAGCGCCGGGCCAATCAGGAGGAGGAGCTCGAAAGCGAATCCCGCCGCGATCGGGAGGAGCCGGAGGTGGCCCGCCCCGAACACCCCCGAGAAGCCGGCGAAGACGACGAGTCCCGCCGTCTGGAGGACGAGCGCCGACGTCAGGCTGGCCCCCACGAGAAGGGCCACCGGAAACGACATCTTCTTGACGAGGTGGGCCTGCTCGACGATCGAGCCTGCCCCGCGGACCAGGCCGTCCTGGAGGCCCAGCCACGGGAGGAGGCCTGCGAGCAGGAATTCGGCGTAAGTCCCGCGGAAGTCCTCGGGTGGCGCGATCCGGACGATGACCGCGAAAACGAGGGTATAGAGGCCGCACAGGATGAGTGGATTCAGGAGCGCCCAGGCCGCGCCGCCCACGCTCCCGGCGTACCGGACCGAAAGGTCGCGCCGGACGAGCTCGGAAAGGAGGAAGAGGCGTCGTCTCAAGAGGGGACCGGCGGGCCGTCGGAACGGGAGGATTCACTTGACAGAAACACGGGAGAGCCTAACCTTAGCTTCGGGTCCGTGTCGATGAGTGCCTCCGTGCGCCCTTCGCAGATTATCGTGGTGGGTCAAAAGATCCGTCAAATCCGGAAGAGCCGTCGGCTGACCCAGGCCGACCTCGCCGGGCGGATCGGCGTGACCCAGTCGGACCTCTCCCGGATGGAGAACGGCGAGTACAAGGTCGGCCTCGACACGCTCTTCCGGATCCTCCAGGTCTTCGAGCTTTCGATGAGCCGGTTCTTCGAGGAGACGGCCTCCGAGCCCGCCGAAATCGAGGAAGCGCCGGCCACCGACCCCGCCACGGAGACGCAGATGCTCCTCGCCGACTTCGAGGAGCTCGATGAGGACTCGCGCCGCGACGTCCGCGATTTCATCGCCTTCAAGAAGATCCAGCAGCAGAACCGGCAGCCGCGCTGGCGGCCCGAAGAGGCCCCCGCGGCGCCCGAGCCGCCCGCGGCCACGCCGCTGATCCCGTTCGGACGGCCCACCGGCCCCGGCAGGCCCGAGTGAGGAATTAGAGAGATGGAAGTTTCTCAGGTCGAGACCGCCACTCTCCGCAGCCGCGCCGAAGGGCTGCGCTCGGAGGCGGTCGGGTTCCTCGAGAAGGGCGAGTTCGCCTCCTCGCTGGCGCTCTACGACGAGTCGCTCGAGACGGCCCGCCTCACGGGCGACGCCTCCTTCGTCGACTGGATCTACTCCTGCCGCGCCGCGGCGGCGGCGGAGGCCGGCCCCGCGGAAGGCGAGCTCGTCGAGCTCAAGCGGATCCTGCTCCGCGGGCGCGAAGACCAGACCGCTTTCCGCGCGGCGTACACCGCTGCGCGCATCTACGAGCTGAAGCGGGACTTCAAGAAGGCCACGTTCTACGCGCGCCTCGCCCGGCAGCACGCCGCCGAAATCGGCGATCCTCTCCTCCTCGCCGGCGCCGAGAGCACCCAGGGGACCCTCCTCGCGGTCGACAGCCGGTTCGAGGAGGCCGCGGAATGCTACCGGCGCGCGCTCGAGGTCTCGGCCCCGCCGGCGCGCGTCTCGGCCCTCTTCCGCGCGCTCTGGCAGGACAACCTCGGGTACTGCCTCATCGCTCTCGACCGGACGGCCGAGGGTCTGCCCCTCGTCCACGACGCCCTCGAGACGATCGAGAAGGCCGGGGCGAAGGCCCACACCGTCTTCCCGCTCATGGACCTCTGCTTCGGCTACCTGAAGGGCGACCGCTACGAGGAAGCGCGCTACTTCGGGGAGGCGTGCCTCGAGCGCGCGCCCCTCTCCGGCGACGACTCCGTCGAGCGGAACGTCCTCTACCTCCTCGGCGAGGCGAGCCACCTCGGCGGTGACGAGGACGCCGCCCGCGAGTACTTCGACCGCCTCGCTTCCCTCTACCCCGACTTCCGGAACCTCAGGGCCTACCTCGAGGTCTTCGACTTCC
>CAZNSS010000002.1:0-29577 GCA_964575465.1 uncultured Holophagales bacterium
GTCCCCGGCGATCGCGCCGATGGCGACGCCCGCGACGGCCCCCTTGGCCGCTCCGGCGACCGCCGCCCCCTGCGTCTTGTCGGCGGCCTGCTGCTTGGCGGCCGCCGCAGCGGCTTCGGTATTCACGCTCCCGGTGGACGGGACCAGCCCGGTGTTGGTCTCGGCCCATCCGTAGCAGGCGGCCTCGTCCGCCTTCTGCTTGTCGGGGGTCTGGCCCTTCGCCGGGTAGATGAAGAGGCCGAGCTGCGCGAGGGTGGGCTTGGCGGCGGGCGCCTGCGCGGGGGCGACGGTCTGCGCGGCCAGCGAGCCCGCGGTCAGGACGAGGACGAGCGCTGCAACGTATCGCATGGTGTTTCTCTCCGTGAACGGCGTGCCGGACTACCTGGCGACGGACTGGTGGAAGTGAACGACCCGCCACTCCCCGTTCGTGCGTACGAAGACGAGGGTGGCCCCGAGACCCACCGGCTCGGAAGTGAATCCGGCCTTGTCGGTGTAGGTCCCCTCCCCGACGGCGGTCAGCAGGGCGACGTCGGGCGAGAGCAGCCGGACCCGGCTCGTGATGAGCTCCGTGTGCTGCTTCTCCAGCATCGAGTAGGTGTCCTTGAACTGCGGCAGGATGTTCTCGTAGCCGACGAGCATGAGGTCGCCGGTGACGAAGGAGAAGTCCTTGTCCTTCGTCGTCACCGAGAGCGCCTTCTCCGCGTCGACGGCCGCGGCGCCTGCCATGGCCTGGCGCAGGGCGGCGTCGATCTGGGCGACGACGGCGGGGTCCTGGGGATCGAAGGCGACCGGCTTGGGCTGGCACGCCAGCGCCGAGAGCGCCAGCGCCGCAGCGGCGAGACGGACGGTGGAGCGGACGAAGGACATGGCGGCTCCTCTCTGGTTGCGCGGTGGTGTGCGCGCGAGATGGCCTTTCGGCGCGATCGATTCTAATCGCGCGCGCCGGTACCGTGCTCCCCGGCCCCGGGCGTCTGTCCGTTCCGTTGAACCAGCAGCGATATCGCTTCCGTCCCCGGTCGCCCCGGTCCGCGAAGCGGTCCGCGGGGGCCGGATGCGGACCGGGGATAATCGCGCGATGGTCCCCTCCCGTCGTCCCCGTGTCCTTCTCGCCGACGACCATCGCCTCGTGGCGGAGGGGCTCAGGAGCCTGCTCACCCCCGACTTCGATCTCGTCGGCGTAGTCGAGGACGGGCGCGCTCTCGTCGAGGCGGTCCGGGCGCTTCGGCCGGACGTCGTCGTCGCCGACATCGCGATGCCACGCCTCAACGGCATCGAGGCCCTCGTGCAGCTGAGAAAGGACGGCGACCGGGTGCCCGTGGTCTTCCTCACGATGCACCGGGATGTGGCCTACGCGCGCCGCGCGCTCGACGCCGGGGCATCGGGGTTCGTGCTCAAGCACTCGGCGCCGGCCGAGCTGGTGACCGCCATCCACGCCGCCCTCGCCGGGAAGACCTACCTCACGCCCCAGCTCGCGGGAGAGGTCCTCGAGTCGATGAAGGAAGGGCCCGAGAAGGGCGCCGACCCGGTCGCCTCCCTGACCCCGCGGCAGCGGCAGGTCCTCCAGCTCCTGGCGGAAGGGCATTCCGCGAAGGAGATCGCCGCGCGCCTCGAGATCTCCGCACGCACGGTGGAGTTCCACAAGTACCAGGTCATGGAGACCCTGGGGCTCCACACGAACGCCGAGCTGACCCACTTCGCCATCAGGCACGGCGTCGTCGAGCTCTGAGGGTGCGAGCCCGGCGTGCGGCCTTCCGGCCGCCGCGGGGCCTCAGACGGCCACGGCCTCGGCGGCCGGCGCGGGCGCCTCGAACTGGCGTCCCGAGGACCCCGAGGCGACCTCCTCGCGCGCGGCAGCTCGTCCGAGCGTTTCGGAGGGGAGCTCCCCCAGGAGCGCGCGATAGTCCGACGCGAACTGGCCGAGGTGCCAGAAGCCGAAACGTCTCGCGATCCCGGCGACGCGGGAACCGGAAGGGGCCTGGAGGAGCGCCCGGTATACCTGGCACAGCCTCCGGCACCGGAGCACGTGCGTCGGTCCCGCCCCGTACTGCTCGGCGAAGACGTGACGGAGGGTCCGTTCCGGCACGCCGAGCGCCTCGCAGAGCGCCGGGACGTAGACGGGCCGGGACCCCGCCTCCGCGAAGACCTCCTCGACCCGGGAAACGATCCTGCCCCTGTCGACCCGGGTCCCGCACGAAGGCCGGGAGGTGCCGGATTCCCAGTGGGAGAGACGGACGGCCGCACGGAGAAGCGTCTCCCCGAGCCTTCCGGCCGCTTCGGCGGGAAGGCCCGACGCTCCGGCCCGATCGATCGCCGACTCGGCCCCCGCGAGAAGCCTTCGAAGCTCCGTCAGGCTCTCGGGACGCGCCCTCACGGGCCCGGTCGAGGCGGGGGCCGGTCCTGGTCCGCCCTCCCCGAGCGCGGCGGCGGCACGGGTCAAAGCCTCGGCCGACACGGAGAGCAGCCACCACTCCCCAGGTCTCCTGGCCTGCACGGCGATGTCCGATCCCGCTCCCCAGAGGTAGAGCGAACCGGCGTCGAGCTCGTTCCCGTTGCAGGAGCGGGGAGCGCTTCCGCTCCCGGGTACGAGAACGCCGATGCGGTCGGGGAGCATCCGCCCCGTCGTCACGTGCGGGGCCCCCTCGACGCCGTGCTGAAGGAGCACGTCACCCAGGCGGCAGGCGCGCAACTCCCAGTCCCGGTCCGCCCGCGCCAGGATGTAGGTCGCCAGCCGGGCGTCCGCGATCGCCCCGGCCATCTCGTCGTGGGAGCGGAAGTGCGACATCCGGCGCAGACCGTAGCTGGGGCGGGCCGGCGCCGTGACCTCGGAAAACTACGGGCCTCCCGGCCCGGAATTTCCGAGGAGCGGACGACGATTCGGAGCTTTACACCGGCCGCGCCCGCGGCGACGATGACGGCTGAAGAGGCCCTGCCCTCGAATCGAAAGGAGGGGTCCATGAGATCCCGTCTTGCCGCTCGCTTCGCTGCCCCGGTGGTCATCGTCCTTCTCCTGCTCTGCCCGAGACCTGCGAACGCCCAGACCTCGACGGACTACGCCGCCACCAAGGGGATGGACGAACGGTTCCGCCTCGACCTGGGCGGTTTCTTCCAGAAGTTCGAGACGACGGTCCGAGTCGACTCCGCCACGTCCGGCAGGGGGACCGAGGTGGGCCTCGAGGACGACCTCGGCCTCAGCTCGAACCAGGCCAACTTCCGGGCGGACGGCTACTGGCGCTTCGGCCGACACGGGCGGCTCGACTTCGGCTACACGGGGTGGAACCGCAAGGCGAATCACGTGATCGATCGCGACATCACGATCGGAGACACGACCTACCACGCCGGGGCGAGCCTGGAATCGCGCCTGAAGGTCTCGCTCGTCGAGCTCTATTACAACTACTCCTTCTGGAACACGGGAAAGTTCGAGGCCGGCGCGCAGATCGGCGTCTCGGCGCTCTTCAACAAGGTCCAGTTCGAGGGTACGGGGACGATCAGCGGAGGGGGCGGATCCAGCGCCGGGAGCTTCTCCTCCGAGGATCGGAGCCTGACTGCCCCGGTCCCCGCGATCGGCATCCAGGCGCGCTACACCCTGGCTCCCGGCTTCCTGGTCAGCGGCAGGATCCGGGGCATGTCGGTCACCATCGACAACGTCAAGGGAAGCGTGGCGGAGGGAAGGGCGGGCCTCGACTACTACCCCTGGAAGAACGTCGGATTCAGCGCGGCCTACGACTACATGGACATCAAGGTCGAGAAGCAGGCCGACCGCACAACCGAGCTCGACTACAAGTACAGCGGCCCAATCGTCTGCGTGTCCCTGGTCTTCTAGGAAGTCTGGCGTGACAGGCGGCACGCGGGCGGCGGACGACGCATGACCTGGCTCGCGCGGCATCGCCTCCGGCGATACCTTCGTTCGTCTCTCTTCCTGGCGCCGAGCGCGAGCATCCTGCTCGCGCTCGCCGTCGCGCCCGTCGTCCGGTGGATCGACGACCAGACGCGGTGGGAGCTCCTCGGGTTCGGCGCTTCCGGCGCCAGCGCCGTCGTCTCGGGTCTCTCCTCTTCGCTCCTCGCCCTCATCGTCTTCGCGTTCAGCATCCTGCTCCTGGCGATCCAGATCGCCGGCGGGCAGCTCTCTCCGAGGGTCATCGCCCGGATCTTCCGCACGCCTCTCCTCAAGTTCACCCTGTCGGCCTTCGTCTTCTCCTACACCTACTCGCTCGCGGCGCTGTCGCGGATCGGCGAACGCGTCCCCCAGCTCCCGGTGGCGCTCGCCATCGCCACGAGCCTCTCGAGCCTCGCGATCTTCATCTACCTGGTCCAGCGCATCGGCGAGGCGTTCCGGCCCGGAACGGTGATGACGCAGGTGGCCGCGGAGACGCGAGACGTCGTCGACGCCATGTATCCCCGGCCCTTCACCCCGGGGGGCGGGGACCACGCCGCTCTCTCGCTCGACACGGGCCGACCCGACCGGGTGATCGAGCAGAAGCGGTCCGCGGGTGTCGTCCTCGCGTTCGATGCCGAGGGGCTGCGCAGCCTCGCGACGGGCGCCCGGTGCGTCGTCGAGCTCGTGCCGCAGGTCGGCGACTTCCTCGCCGTCGGCGAGCCGCTCTTCCGGCTCTACGGCCCCGGGGCGCCGGCGGTCGACGAGCGGGCGCTCCGGAGCTCCGTGGCGCTCGGGATCGAGCGGACGATGGAGCAGGACCCCGCGTTCGGTTTCCGCATCATCGTCGACATCGCGAGCAAGGCGCTCTCGCCCGCGATCAACGACCCGACGACCGGCGTCCTCGCCGTGGACCAGCTCCACCACCTGCTCAGCCTCGTGAGCCGGCGCCAGCTCGACACCGGCGTCGTGCGCGATGCCACGGGCGAGGTCCGACTCGTCTACCGCACGCCGGACTGGGAAGACTTCGTCACGCTCGCCGCCACGGAGCTCCGGATCTACGGCGCGACGAACCCGCAGGTCACGCGCCGGCTCCGTGCGATGTACGACCAGCTGCTGCGTGTCGTCCCCGCCCAGCGCGCCGGGGCCATGCGGCACGAGGTCGCGCTGCTGGAGAGCACGCTGGAGAGCGCCTGGGCGAACCCGATCGACCGTGCCATCGCCGGCGCGAGCGACCTCCAGGGTTTCGGAAGCCGCTCCAGGGCTCGCTGAGAACGCTCCCCGCCGACGGCCCGTATTCGATGGTGGCGCGTCGGCTATCCTTCGCCGTCGTGTCCAGGGTCGACCCTTCGCCGCCCACGGGCGGGCAGCCCGGGAGCCCACTCGAGTTCGAGACGCTGCTCGCGGTCCTGTCCTCGCGGTTCATCAACCTGCCGCCCGGCGAGCTGGACCGCGAGATCGAGGACGCCCTGCGCCGCGTCTGCGAGCTTCTCGACATCGACGTCGCGGTGCTCTGGCAGTGGTCGAGCAGCGCGCCGGACGTCATCGTGCCCACGCATGCCCACCCTCGGCGGGACGACCCGCGAGCGCTCGAGCCGCTGAACCAGGAGGCATACCCCTGGGTCGTCCGGCAGATGCGGGCCGGTCGGACGGTCGTCCTTTCGTCGATGGAGGAGCTGCCGCCCGAGGCCGCCGTCGACTGCGCGTCCGCCCGCCTCACCGGAATCCGGTCGAACCTCACCCTCCCGCTTTCCGTCGGGGGGGAGCCGCCCGTCGGTGCCCTGGCCTTCAATACCCTTCAGGCGGAGCGCGACTGGCCGGACGCGCTCGTCCAGAGGCTGGGGCTCGTCGCCCAGATCTTCTCGAACGCGCTCGCCCGGAGGCGCGCGGAGCAGGCCCTTCGCGCGAGCGAGGCACGCCTGGCGTCGGGCGCGGACCTGGCCGGCCTGGCGTTCTACGAGGTGGACCTCGCCCGGGGCGTCATGTACGCCGACGACCGCTTGCGCGACCTCTGCGGCGTCCCCCCGGGGCGGGAGGAAGGGCTCGGGGTCCTGCAGTTCTGGCTGGAGCGCTTGCATCCCGACGACGTCGAGCGGGTGAGGGCCGATCGCGAAAGGCTGCACAGCGGCCGGATCGAGCGGTTCTCCTTCGAGTACCGCTACCTGCATCCCTCTCGCGGCGAGCTCTGGATCCACCACCTCGCTGGTGCCACCGCGCGCGACGCCTACGGCCGCGCCACCCGCACGTTCGGGGTCCTGCGGGACGTCACGGAGCAGAAGCGTGCCGAGGCGGCGCTCGCGGACCTGAGCCGGCGGCTGATCCGCGCCCAGGAGGAGGAGCGCGCCCTCCTCGCCCGGGAGCTGCACGACGACCTCTCGCAGCGGCTCGCCGTCCTCGCCATCGAGGCCGGGCGCGCCGAGCTCGCCGATCCCGGCGGCCTGCACGCGGAGACGCTCCGGGCGCTCCGGGAGGGGCTCGTCCGTCTCAGCGAGGACGTCCACGCCCTCGCCTACCAGCTCCACCCGTCGGTCCTCGAGGAGCTCGGCCTGGCCGAGGCGCTCCGGACGGAGTGTGACCGGCGCCAGCGCCAGGGACGGATCGTGTTCTCGGTCGCGATCGACGCCCGGCCCGACGCCGTCGGTCCCGACGCGGCGCTCTGCCTCTTCCGCGTGGCGCAGGAAGCACTCGGCAACGTCGTCCGCCACGCGAAGGCCTCCTCCGTGACCGTGACGCTTCGCGAGATGGGCCACGGCCTCCTTCTCTCCGTCCGCGACGACGGGATCGGCTTCGACCCGGCGGCTCCGCGCGCGGTGAGGACCCTCGGCCTCGCGAGCATGCGCGAACGCGTGAAGCTCGTGAACGGCACGCTCGACGTCGAGGGCGCGCCCGGGCAGGGGACCGCGGTCGTCGCCTGGGTCCCCGGGAACGCACCGCCGGGCTGAGCCGGAGGGGAATCCGGCCGACCCGTAGCGACCTCGGAGTTTCCGAGCGATCGGCCTCGGGATTTCCCTAGGTCACAGGCCCCCGATGCCCGACTAGCCTCGGCGCGTCCTCCGGAATCGACCGGGTCCGCGGCGACGGTCGCCGCGAGAGAAGGGCCGCCCGTATGCCCGTGAAACACCTCAGCTGCGTCCTCCTGGCGGATCGCCACCACGCCCTCGCCGAGGGCGTGCGCGGCCTTCTCGAGACGGCGTTCGGCTCGGTGGTCATGGTCGCGGAGGAGACCTCCCTCCTCGAAGGCGCGGTTCGGCTCCAGCCCGACGTCGCCGTCGTCGACCTCTCGCTGTCCCATTGCCGGAGCCTCGACTGGCTGCGGGTGCTCAAGGAGCGCTGCCCGGATCTCAAGGTGATCGTCCTCAGCGTCCACGACGAGCCGAACGTGCGCCGGGCGGCGCTCGAGGCCGGCGCGGACGAGTTCGTCCTCAAGCGCGCGATCGTGACCGACCTCCTCCCGGCGGTCGACCGCGTCCGCGGCGTCGTCACCGGCTGAAGGCGAGGAGAAGAAGGAGCATGAGCATGAAAGTCGTCATCGTGGGCGGAGTGGCCGGTGGAGCCTCCTGTGCGGCGCGCCTGCGCCGGCTGGACGAAAAGGCCGAGATCCTCATGGTGGAGCGCGGGCCGTACGTCTCGTACGCGAACTGCGGCCTGCCGTACCACGTCGGAGGGGTGATCGAGGAGGAGTCGAAGCTCCTCGTGGCCACGGAGCAGATGTTCCGCGCGATCTTCAGAGTCGACGTCCGGACGAACTGCGAGGCGGTCGCGATCGACCGCGCGAAGAAGACCGTCGACCTGAAGAACGTCCTGACCGGCGAGGTGACGACGGAGCCCTACGACAAGCTCGTCCTCTCCCCCGGCGCCGCTCCCATCCGCCCGCCGCTGCCCGGCATCGACCTTCCGGGGATCTTCTCCGTGAGGACCGTGCCGGACGCCCGGACGATCCGCCAGTGGCTTCAGCAGAAGGAGCCGCCCCGCTCCGGAATGGAGTCGTACACGGGCCAGCAGGTCGTGACGAAGCCCGAGCGGGCGGTGGTCGTCGGAGGCGGCTTCATCGGCCTCGAGATGGTGGAGAACTTCGTTCACCTCGGGCTCGAGGTGACGCTCGTCGAGAGGCTCGACCAGGTCATGCCGCCTCTCGACGTCGAGATGGCGCGGCTCGTCGAGCGCTACCTCGTCAAGCACGGCGTAAAGCTCGTCCTGAACGACGGCGTGGCCGGCTTCCGCGAGGGCGCGGACGGTTCGCTCGAGGTCCTGACGGCCTCCGGGGCGGCCCACCCGGCCGACGTCGTCATCCTCGCGATCGGCGTGAAGCCCGAGACGGCTCTCGCGAAGGCCGCCGGCCTCGAGCTCGGCGCGCGCGGCGGCATCCGCGTCGACGAGCAGATGAAGACGAGCGACCCGGACATCCTCGCCGTCGGCGACGCCATCGAGGTGAAGGACTGGGTCACGGGTCAGTGGACGCTTATCCCGCTCGCCGGCCCCGCGAACCGGCAGGGCCGGATCGCGGCAGACGTCATCGCGGGCCGCGCCTCGCGCTACCGCGGCACGCAGGGGACGTCGATCTGCAAGATCTTCGAGGGCGAGATCGGCCAGACCGGCGCGAGCGAGAAGACCCTCCGGAACCTGGGCGACACAGACTTCGAGAAGGTCTACCTCTACCCGAACTCGCATGCCGGCTACTACCCGGGCGCGAAGATGATGGCGATCAAGGTCCTCTTCCGGAAGTCGGACGGACGCCTCCTGGGCGCGCAGGTCCTGAGCGAGGACGGCGTCGCGAAGCGGGTCGACTCCTTCGCGATGGCGATCCAGATGAAGTGCACGGTCTACGACCTCGAGGAGGCCGAGCTGACCTACGCGCCCCCGTTCGGCAGCGCGAAGGACCCCGTCAACTTCGCCGGCATGGTCGCCGGGAACCTCCTCCGGGGCGACATGCCGCTCGCCCACTGGGCCGACGCGGGCCAGGGGTTCCTCCTCGACGTGAGGAACCCCCCGGAGCTCGCGGTCGAGTCGGTCCCGGGCGCCGTCAACATCCCGCTGCCGCAGCTCCGCGCCCGCCTCGGCGAGCTTCCGCGCGACAGGGAGATCCTCGTCATCTGCCGCTCCGCCGTCCGCGCCTACTACGCGACGCGGATCCTCCTCCAGAACGGTTTCACGGCCAGGAACCTCTCCGGAGGCATGCTGTCGCGGGGGATGGTCCTGGGCGCGGGGAACTGACGTGGGCGTGGCCGGAGCGGCGCGCGACCTCGTTCTCTCGGGGCTCACGGCCGCCGTTGTCCTGGGCGCTGCGGGCCCGCTCGGAGCACAGGCCAGGACGGACGAGGGAGGGGCCGCGGCCTCGTCGACGGCCGCCGACGCCAACAACCCGCTCGCCAAGACCCAGGCGTTCAACCTCCACGACTACTACACCCCGACGATGTCCGAGGCCCCCGACCAGACCGCCAACACATTCTGGCTGCGTTATGCGCAGCCGTTCGGGAAGTGGCTGGTGAGGGCCTCGCTTCCCCTGTCCCGGGTCCCGGCGGGCGACGGGACGACGACGTCCGGGCTCGGCGACTTCAACGTCTTCGCCGCCTACCTGTTCGACACTCCGCCCGGGGTGAGCTTCGGCGTGGGACCGCAGCTCACCGCCCCCACCGCCACCGCGGACGAGACCGGGACCGGGAAATGGCAGGGCGGCCTCGCCGCCGTCTACTTCGACGCCACGTCGCCCGCCGTGCAATGGGGCGGGCTCGTAACCTGGCAGGCGGACTTCGCCGGCGATGCGAACCGGAACGGAACGAACGTCCTCGCCGTTCAGCCCTTCTACTTCGTCCAGCTCGGCAAGGGGCTGTACACGAGGAGCTCGGCGGTCATGGCCTTCAACCTGGAAAACGGCTCCTACAACGTGCCGGTGGGCCTCGGCCTCGGCAAGGTCATCCCCACGAAGGGGGCCGTCTTCAACGTCTTCGTGGAGCCACAGTTCACGGTGCTCTCGCATGGCGCAAGGCAGCCGGAACTCCAGGTCTTCGTCGGGTTCAACACGCAGTTCGTGAAGAAGTAGCCCGATGGCCCGGTCTATGAAGAGCCAGGATCGCCGGGTCACGGCCGTCACGGCACGATCGGTCGCCTCGAAAGGGAGCAGATCATGAGCTCATTCCTCGAGTTTCTTCAGGCCACGTTCTCGCCACTGGTACTGGTCTTCACCGTGTCGAACCTGGCGGCCATGGGCCTCCAGGTCCGGATGCCCGAAGTGGCCGCGGCCCTGCGCAGCAGGACGTCGCTGGCGCTGATCTTCGTGTGGGGCTGGGTGCTGGGGCCGGCGTTCGGCTATCTCCTCACGCGGGTCCTTCCGCTGGCCGAGCCGTACGTGATCGTGGTGCTCCTCACGAGTCTCGCCCCCTGCGCGCCCTTCCTCCAGCAGATGGTGTCGAAGGCCCGCGGAGACATGGGATTCGCGGGAGCCTTCATCCCGGTCGTGGCGGTCGGTACGGTGGTGCTCATGCCGTTGATGGCACCCCTGCTGATCCGGGGGCTGACGATCAGCACCTGGGCCCTCGCGAAACCGCTCCTCCTGACGATCCTGCTGCCGCTGGTGGTCGGAGCGGCGATCCGGCACTCCGCCGACGCTGCAGCGACCAGGATCTTCCCGGCGGTCAAGGGGCTCGCGCTCCTCTCCACGTTACTCACGATTGCGTCGTGTCTCGTCCTCTACGGCAAGCCGATGCTCGACACGGCGGGCAGCCTGGCCCTTCTCTCGATGACCCTCTTCATGGTCGGGATGGCCGCGATCACGTACCGCTTCGGCTTCGGCATGAAGCAGGCCCAGAGGAGCGTCATGGCGCTCGGGATGGGGACGCGGAACATCGCGGCGGTGCTGGCCGGGGCTCTGGCCATCCCGGACGCCGATCCGCGCATCGTGACGATGGTCATCATGTGGACGCTCTGGTCCGTCGTTCTCGCCGCCCTCGGTGCCCGGGTCTTTGCCAGGCAGGCTGACCCGGTGGCCTCGGAAGCAGCGGCGTGAGCGTGCTCTCCTCGATTCGCTGGCCGCGCCCGCTCGCGGGGCTCCGCGGAGTGAAGCTGGCCGACGTCCCCCGGGAGGTCTCGGCGGGCGTCACGCTGGCCGCGCTGATGATCCCGTTGAACATCGGCTACGCGCAGGTGGCCGGCCTGCCGCCGGTGGCCGGCCTCTACGCGGCCATCATCCCGCTGGCGGTCTTCGCCCTCCTCGCGAGCTCGCGCCACCTGGTGACGAGCCCCGACGCCTCGATGGCCGGGCTCGTCGGGGCCGCCCTGGTCGCCTTTTCCGCTCCGGGCGACCCGATGCGGATGCAGTACGCGCTCGCACTGGCCGTCCTGTGCGGGGCGCTGTTCTTCGTCTTCTGGATCTTCCGGCTCGCCTTCCTCGCGAACTTCCTCTCTCGAGCCGTGATGGCGGGCTTCATCACGGGGCTCGGGATCGAGGTGTTCACGAACCAGGTGCGGAAGATCCTCGCCGCTCCCCACCTGCCCGGCGACGCCTCGGGCATCCTGGCGGCGGCGGAGCGCATCAAGGACTCCATGGCGAGCTCCGTTGCGACCGAGGGCTTCTTCGTCGAAGTCATCGCCCTGCTCCACTCCATCCCCCGCGCCAACCTCTACTCGGTGGCGATCGGCGTCGCCGCCTTCGTGATCGTCCGCCTGATGAAGAGGTACCTGCCCAGGATTCCCGGGGCTCTCGTGGCACTGACGCTCCTCACGGTGATCGTCGCGGTGTTCGACCTCGCCGGCAAGGGAGTCGGCGTCCTCGGCAACACGATCCCCTCCGGCCCTCCGACGCTGACCCTGCCTGCGATCCCGCTGACCGACTACCTGCGACTGCTGCCGAGCGCCCTCGCGATCGTCGCGATCCTCCTGTGCGAGGGCCTCCTCGTCGTCCGCAGCTACAGCAACAAGTACGGCTACAAGGCGGACGGCGACCAGATGCTCTTCGCCTGGGGCGCGGCCAACGTGGCGGCCGGATTCACCGGGTCGCTCCTCACCGGCAACAGCCCGTCCCGATCGGCGGCGATGGACGCGTCCGGCTCGAAGAGCCAGCTCCCCAGCCTCGTCGCGGCCGGGACGATCGCCGTCGTCATGCTCTTCTTCACCGACCTCCTGGCCTACCTGCCCAACGCGGCGCTGGCCGGCATCGTGGCCAACGCGGTGCTGTCGCTGATCGAGGTCCACGAGCTGCGCGAGCTGTGGCACATGCGCCGCTCGGAATTCTGGATCGCCGCCGTCTGCCTGATGAGCGTGCTCGCGCTCGGGCCCCTGAAGGCCGTCATGATCGCCTTCCTCCTCTCCACCGTCGACGTCATCCGGCGAGCCTCCCGCCCGGACACCGCGGTCCTCCAGGAAGCGCCCGACGGGAGCCACTTCTTCCCCGTCGAGGCCGGGCAGGCCCCCGGAGCTTCGGGCCTCGTCGTCTACCGGTTCGGCGCGCCGCTCTACTTCGCGAACGCTCCCCTGTTCCTGGAGGAGGTCGAGCAGCTCGTCGCCCGGGACCCCGGCGCCGTCCGGTGGTTCGTGCTGGATGCCGAGGCGATGGTCGACGTCGACACGACCGGCTCGGAGGCGCTGCGGCAGGCGATCACGATGCTGACCTGCCGCGGAATCACCCTTGCCGTGAGCCGCGCTCACCCGTCTTTCCGCACCTGGCTGGAGAGGTACGAGCTCCTGCCGCTGATCGACCCGAACCGCTTCTTCCCGACGAACCGCCACGCCGCCGCCGCGTTCCGCGAGGAAGGGACCCCCCGATGAAGGCCATCACCGTCGAGCCGCTGAAGGCCGGCTCTGCACGACTCGAAGAGGTCCCCGAGCCCGACCTCCGGGAGGGCTCGGTCCTCGTGGAAGCCATCGCGGTCGGCGTCTGCGGGACCGACGTCGAGATCGCCGAGGGCAAATACGGGTGGGCTCCGCCCGGTCACGACCGCCTCATCCTCGGACACGAGTCCCTCGGGCGCGTGATCGACCCAGGGCTAGCTCGCGGGCTGAAGGCGGGGGACCTCGTCGTCGGCATCGTCCGCCGCCCGGACGGCGTCCCCTGCCCCGCCTGTGCCGTCGGGGAATGGGACATGTGCCGGAACGGGCAGTACACCGAGCGCGGGATCAAGGAGATCCACGGGTACATGTCCGAGCGCTGGCGCATCGAGCCCGAGTACGCCATCAAGGTGGACCCTTCCCTCGGGCTACTCGGCGTCCTTCTCGAGCCGATGACCGTGATCTCGAAGGCGCTCGAGCAGGTCGTCTTCATCGGCCAGCGCTCGTTCTGGGAGCCGAAGACCATCCTCGTGACCGGCGCGGGTCCGATCGGTCTCCTGGCGGCGTGCGGAGCGCGCCTGTTCGGGAAGGACGTCCACGTCCTCGACCGCGCCGAGAGCGGTCCGAAGCCGGAGCTCGTCCGCGCCCTCGGAGCGACCTACCACACGGGGAGCGTTCTCGACGTCCCCGTCGAGCCGGACGCGATCATCGAGTGCACGGGCGTCGGGTCGGTGATCGCGGACTCGATCCAGAAGATCGGCTCGGGAGGAACCGTATGCCTGACGGGCGTCGGCGGGGGCGGCCTCTCCGGCTACGCCGTGGCCGACACCGCGGCGAAGGTCGTCCTCAAGAACAACGTCCTCGTCGGCAGCGTCAACGCGAACAAGCGCCACTGGTACAAGGCGTCCCAGGCCCTGGCCCAGGCGGACCGCGCGTGGCTGAGCCGCCTCATCACTCGCCGGGAGAAGCCCGAGGACTTCGGCAAAGCCCTCGATCGGAAACCCGATGACATCAAGGTCGTCATCCAGTTCTCGGAGGTCTGACGTGAAGGACACCGCCAACAGGGGAAAGGGCCCCATCTGCTCCTGCGGGATCGGGGAGCTGTCGCTGCCGGCGCCCGACGGACAGACCGAGCCGCTGAAGGGGAAGACCGATCCGCAGACCGAAGGGAAGGCCGAGAAGCCCGACTCCGAAGGCGCACCAGTCGAGGAAGTACAGCCGAAGCCCTGACGAGCAACGAGGCGGGATTCCCCGCCTCACAACGAACCCGAAGAGAGGAGAACCGAGATGCCCAAGATGACCGTCCAGGGGAAGCAGCTGAGCACCGTCGACCTGAACTGGAACGAGGTCTACTACACGAACTGTCCGCTCGTCTCCGCGAGCAACGTCGACCAGGAGCTCGGCTGGACGAAGGAAGAGTTCAAGAAGCTCGGCATCAGCTACCTGTACCTCCGCGCCCGGAAAGAGAACGACTGGTACCCGCACTACATCCACAACCTCGACAACATGATCCGCTTCGGCGGGCTCTTCCCGCCGATCCACGTCCAGGCGGACATCCGCCGGACCCGCCTCCTGGGCGTGACGCACGCCCCGCGCGAGGGAGGCGTGATGATGGTCCGCTCGCGGGACGACATCTACCGGATGCAGGACCTCGCGGGGAAGAAGATCGGCCTCTCGAGGAGCCAGAACACCATCAAGACCGACTGGTGGGGCATCCAGGAGGAGCAGGGGATCGAGCTGATGCTCCGGGTCAACGGGATGACCCGCAAGGACGTCCAGATCGTCGAGTTCCCCTACCCGGACGACTGGTACGACAAGCCGGAAATGATGGGCCCCGAGATGGAGAACCCGTCGGAGCTCTGGCTGCGCCGCGACCACAAGCACGACCTGGCCTTCCGGCCGCTCGAGACCGCGCTCGAGAAGGGCGTCATCGACGCCATGTACATGCAGACCGGGCCGCTGTCGCAGCTCTCGGAGGTGACCGGCAAGTTCAAGTCGATCGAGGACCTCGCCCGCTACCCGGACTGGACCCTGCAGGTGGCCAACATCCCCGCCGCCATCACGTGCAGCGACGTCATGGCCGAGAAGCACCCCGAGCTCGCCGTCGCCTTCATGAAGGGGATGATCAAAGTCGGGCGCTGGGCCAACGAGCACAAGCGCGCCGCGGCCGCGATCCTCGACAAGCAGACGTTCTATCGCGACGTCGACGCCACGTACGAGGGGATCCGGCTCATCGACATGGTGCCGAACCTCTCGCCGCAGAACCTGGTGTCGGTCGAGATCGGCAAGGACTTCATGCTGAGCCACGGCTACATCAAGAACGACTTCGACGTGCAGAAGTGGGCCGCACCGGAGTTCCTCGAGCAGGCCGCGAAGGAGCTCCTCGAGCAGCAGTGGAAGAAGACGACCATGGCGAAGCTCCCCGAGGCGACCGAGCTGCTCTCGTCCGGGCAGCGGATCGGGTAGCACGGACAGATCTCGAGAAACGGGGCGCCGGGCCCGGGCCCGCGCCCCTGTCCGGCGTCCCTCGGCGTGGCACTTCTGCACGCCGGGGGACGCCATTCGCTCCTTCGGGCCGCTTCTCGGGACGTTCCTCGCGATGCTCGCCTGCAGCCGTCTCGCCAGGCGGATCGAGGTCGCCAAGCTCTACCACTTCGAGAACGCCAACGACCGGCTTTCGCGGAGGGCTGCCTGAGGGCAGCAGCCGCGCGGGCCGGCGCCTTTCCGAAGGTGGTCAGTGACTTCCGAAGAGCTTCTCGACGAGCGCGTTGCGGCTCATTCCGAGATGGCGGGCGACCTCGTCCAGGACGGCAGCCACCGTGCCGATCCGGAGCGAGGCGTGGGCTGGGATCGTGACGTGGTGTTCCCCGACCGTACGGGTCGTGAGCCGGAGGTGACTGCCGGTCTGCCTCGTGATTTCGTAGTCACAGGTTCCGAGCGCCCTGGCCAGGTCGTGCCCGGACAGGTCCCGCGGAAGCCTCATACGGCGATGAGGTGCTGTCGAACGTAATGGAGGCGGATCACGCTCGGCCGGTCCGACTCCTCGAAGTGGCACACCACGGCATCCCGGACCGAGGCCTCGAGCTCTTCTGCCGAGTCAGCATCGGTGAAGATCGGTTCCCCGAGAGCGCGGGCCGTGAATCCACCTTCGGGATCCTCCTCGACGACGAACAAGATCTCTCGAGCAGCGGCCATACGCTCACATTCTAGCCTCCGCAGCACGACCCTCCCGACGCATCTCGTCGACTCCGCGTAAGGCCTCCTTTCGATCGGCCGATCTCGAACCTTGCGATTGGCCGCACCCGAAGTTTGCGTTTGGCCGATGACCGGGACGGCCCTGTATCCACGCTGCGCCGAGCCGCGCCTGATCGAGGTGTTCGCCGAGTCGCCCGTGGTGCTCATCCACGGTCCTCGCCAGAGCAGAAAGACGATCCCGGTGGTCGTCGTGGGCGCACGACGCGGCGGCGGCCGTGACCGCAGCGGACTTCCGGGTTCTGCGCAGGCCCCGGGACGTCGCGGGTGCACGCCTTGCGGGCGGCGTCGTTCTCTACGACGGCGAGACCAGCGCAGGCTTCGGCGACCGGCTCCATGTCGTGCCGCTGCGGGCGCTCTGGGAGACGGCGTAACGAGCCCCTCGGCGACGGCGGCAAGGCGGTCGCGTCGCACGAGCCGCCCGGGTCGAGCTTCCGCGGCCTGTATCATGAAGGCGTGGTCGAAGCCTCCCCATCGCTCCGGCAGGTCGGGCGTCGCCGCCCGCCACGGCCGGGCCTCGACCGGGCGGCAGGGCTCCTCCGGCTCGTCGTCGACCTGCGGGGGGACCGCCCCTTCCTGCCGCGAGGCGTCCACCGTTTCGAGAGCTTCGAGGAGAGCCAGGCATGGTCGATCCGGATGATGGCGCGCCCCTCGAGTCGCGTCCGCCCCTCCTCGAAGACCTCCTGACGATCTGCCGCGCGCTGAACGAACGGGGCGCGCGATACGTCGTCGTGGGCGGGATGGCCGTCATCCACGCCGGATTCGTCCGGGCGACCGAGGACATCGACCTCCTCGTCGACGCTTCACCCGAAAACTTCGAGAAGGTCCGGGAGGCGCTCTCGGTGCTTCCCGACCAGGCCGTGCGGGAGGTCCAGCCGACGGACCTCGATCGCTACGTCGTCGTCCGCGTCGCGGACGAGGTCGTGGTGGACCTCATGAAGAGCGCCTGCGGTGTCGAGTACGCGGAGGCGGCCGGGTCCGTCGAAATGGCGACCCTGCACGGCGTGGAAGTGCCGTTCGCGTCCCCCGCCCTCCTCCTGAAGCTCAAGCGCACCGTCCGGGAGAAGGACGCCATCGACCGACGGTTTCTCGAGGCACTCCTCGCCGGGCGGTCCGAGCCGAGGGCCTGAAGCGCCTCCCGGCCAGAAGCTGACGACGAGGTCCCGAGCCCGGGTGCGAAGCGGGCGCGGTCGGCTATCCTTCGCCGTCGTGTCCGCGGTCGATCCGGTGCAGTCCCCCGTCGAGCCGTTCGGGAGCCGTCTCGAGTTCGAGGCGCTGATCGCCGAGCTCTCCTCCCGGTTCGTCAACGTGCCGCCGACCGAGGTCGACGGGGAGATCGAGGGCGCCCTGTGCCGCGTCTGCGTCCTCCTGGGAATCGACCTGGCGGTGCTCTGGCAGTGGTTGCCGGCCGCTCCAACGGACTTCACGCCCACGCACTACTACAACGCCCAGTCGGGCCTCGAGCCTCCCGAGCCGCTGCGCCAGGATCAGTTCCCCTGGTACGCGGAGCAGATGTCGGCCGGCCGAAGGGTTGCGATTTCCTCGCTCGAGGACTTTCCGGCGGAGGCCGCCGTCGACCGGGAAAGCTGCCGCGTTCTCGGCATCAAGTCGAACCTGTGCCTCCCGCTCCTGATGGGGGGCGAGCTCTCCGTCGGCATCCTGGGCCTCAGCACCCTCCAGGCGGAGCGCGACTGGCCGGAGGCGGTCGTGAACCGGCTCCAGCTGGTCGCCCAGGTCTTCGCGAACGCGCTCGCCCGGAAACGCCACGAGGTGAAGCTGCTGGAGAGCGAGGCCCGCCTGGCCGCGGGCGCCGACCTCGCCGGCCTCGCCTCCTACGAAGTGAACTTCGTCAGGCGCACCGTCTTCGTCGACGAGCGGTTCCGCGGCCTCTGCGGCCTTCCTGCCGAGAGGGAGGAGGGGCTCGGCCCCGTGGAGTTCTGGAACGAGCACCTCCACCCGGACGACCGCCCGCACGTGCTGGACCTGAGGCAGCAGCTGCACGACGGGAAGCTGCCGCAGCTTTCCGTCGAGTACCGTTTCCTGCACCCCACCCGCGGGTCGAGGTGGATCCACCACGTGGCTCGCGTCTCGAGCCGCGATGCCGAAGGCCGCACGCTGAGGTCGTACGGCGTCATGCGAGACGTCACGGAGGAACGGGAGGCCAGGGAGTCTCTGCGCCGGTCCTACGAGGAAATCGAGCGGCTGAAGGATCGCCTCCAGGCGGAAACGGACTACCTCCGGGCGGAGATCAACGTGGTCCAGGCGCACAACGAGATCACGGGCAGGAGCCCGCTCATCCGAAAGGTCCTGCGCGAGGTGGAGCAGGTGGCGCCGACGGGTTCGTCCGTCCTCGTCCTCGGCGAGACCGGCACGGGGAAGGAGCTCGTGGCCCAGGCCATCCACCGGCTCAGCCCTCGCCGGGGCCACGTGATGGTGAAGGTCAACTGCGCCGCCCTGCCGTCCGGCCTCATGGAGAGCGAGCTGTTCGGCCGCGAGAAAGGCGCCTACACCGGCGCGCTGACGCGCCAGGTCGGGCGCTTCGAGGTCGCGGACCGTTCGACGCTCTTCCTCGACGAGGTCGGCGAGCTGCCGCTCGACGTGCAGGCCAAGCTCCTGCGCGTCCTCGAGAACGGCGAGCTCGAGCGGCTGGGAAGCTCCAGGACCCTCAAGGTGGACGTGCGCGTGATCGCGGCCACCAACCGCGACCTGGCGGAGGAGGTCCGGAAGGGACGCTTCCGGGAGGACCTCTTCTACCGCCTCAAGGTCTTCCCGATCCGCGTGCCGCCCCTGCGCGAGCGGGCGGAGGACATCCCGCTCCTCGTCTGGACCTTCCTCGAGGAGTTCTCCTCCCGGATGGGCAAGCGGATCATCCAGGTTCCGCGCCGGACGATGGAGGCGCTCCAGCGCCACCCGTGGCCCGGCAACGTCCGCGAGCTCAGGAACGTCATCGAGCACGGCGCCATCATCACGACGGGCGAGACGCTGAGGCTTCCGCCCCTCGGGGAGGTCAGCCCGTCGGCGACGGCTCCGACGACCCTGGCCGAAGCCGAGCGGGAGCACATCCTCCGGGCGCTCGAGAAGGCGGGCGGGCACGTCAAGGGGCCCAGGGGCGCGGCCGCGGCGCTGGGGCTCAAGCCGTCGACCCTCTACACCCGCATGAAGAAGCTGGGCATCCCGCTGCACGGGCAGGCCGGGAAGAGCTCGACGTAGAGCCCTCGGGCCAGCCCAGGGGTCGATTTCGAGGGCGCGATTTCGACCCCGGGGACGGCATCCCGTCCTTCTGCCCCGGCCCCGGGCCTCGCCTCAGCGCAGCGGCAGGCTGACAAGTCCGCTCGGGTAAACACGTTCCCCGCCGCGCCCCGCCGTTGATCCCCTACGGCACGACTCGTGCGGTACCACGATCACCATGATCGTCGGCACGCTCCGAATCCAGCCGTCCGCAAGCCGTCGCCGCGATGTCGTGGACGTCCTCCGATCCCTGCAGGAGCCCGTCCTGGCCCAGCCGGGCTGCACGGCCTTCCGCATCTACGAGGAGCAGGGCCCGGACCGGGCGGTCGTGCTCGTCGAGCGATGGGACTCGGAGGAGACGCTCGACGCGCACCTCCGATCGGAGTCCTACCGCCGAATCCTCGGCGCCATCGAGCTCTCGGGCGGTCCGCCCGAGGTCTGTTTCGACTACGTATCCGCGAGCGAAGGGATGGAGCTCATCGAACGCTCGCGCAACCGTCCTTCCGGAACACCTGAACGAGACTGAAGGAGAAAGACCGATGACCACCGCAACGGACACCGGAACGAGCACCACGGCTCGCGTCAATGCCGACAAGGCCCGGATCGATCGACTCAAGGAACAGCTCCGGTCGACCCCCTACGAGGTCGATTTCGAGCGGGTCCGGATCATGGAGGAAATCTACGAAGACACCGCCGGTGATCCGCAGATCCTCCGCCGGGCGAAGTTCTTCGCCACCCTGCTGGACCGGAAGAAGCTCTACATCGACGACAACCTCTTCGTGGGCGCCATGGGGGGCAGCGTCAACGCCATGTACACGTATCCGGAATGGAACGTGGACTGGATGAAGGAAGAGAACACCATCGAGAAGTCGAAGACCCCGGAGGACCGGAAGGCCAACGAGTGGGTCATCGAGTACTGGGAAAAGCGCTCCATGCGCCCGCGGGTGATCGAGATCTTCCAGAAGCGCTATGGCTTTGACCCCCGCCCCGCGTATCAGTCCGGCCTCATCGGCGATTTCTTCAGCTGGCCCGGGGGCGGCGGCAACCTGAACTACCCGAAGGTCTTCAACGAGGGCCTGGCCAGCATCCTCAAGGACGTCAAAGAGCGCCAGATGGCCCTCGAGATGCGACAGCCGAACACCTCGAAGCTCTACTTCTACGAGGCCTGCCAGATCGTCATGAAGGCCATCATCCGTTTCTCCCACCGCTATGCCGGGCTGGCCCGGGAGATGGCGGCCAAGGAGAAGGACGCCACCCGCAAGGCCGAGCTGATCTCCCTGGCCGAGACCTGCGAGTGGATTCCCGAGCACCCGGCCCGGAACCTCCGCGAGGCCATGCAGTGCCACTTCCTCTGCCACCTGTGCGCCGAGCTCGAGCAGATCGGCTGCGGCTACTCCGAGGCCTTCCTGGGCCAGAACTTCGAGCCGTTCTACCAGCGCGACAAGGCCGCCGGGCTCGTCACCTATGACGACGCGGTCTTCATGTTCGAGAACCTCTCGATCAAGCTGAACGAGATCAGCTACTACTTCGGGGAGGAGGTCGCCAAGCAGAACTCGGCCGACCTGGGGCAGAGCATCACCCTCGGTGGCTACACCGAGGACGGTGGCGATGCGACCGCGGAGATGGACTACGTGATCCTCGACGCCTGCGGCTACCTGGCGTTGCCTCAGCCTCCGCTGTCGGTTGCGATCACCCCGCACACCCCGGGCAAGCTGATCGAGAAGTGCTTCGATGTCATCGGCACCGGCCTGGGCATGCCCCAGTTCCTGAACGCCGAGGTGATGTTCAAGCGGGCCCTGCACCTCTGGGGCTACACCGAACGGATGGGCCACCTCCCGGTGGGCAAAGCCCGGCGCACCTGCGTCGGCGCCTGCGTGGGGAGCTACATTCCCTACGAGACCGGCCACCCGGTGGAAGGCCAGCCCAACCTCGGCAAGGTGATGGAGCTGACGATGAACGACGGCTTCGATCCCCGCACGAAGATGCAGATCGGGCCGAAGACCGGCGATCCCGTGAACTTCAAGAGCTTCGAGGAGCTCTACGCGGCCTTCGAGAAGCAGCTCCAGTTCACCGAGGACACCCTCCGCCGGGGCGCCTGGATCGCCAGCATGCTGAACGGCGAAGTCCTTCCGCTTGCCTGGCGTTCCGTCCTGACCGGAGGCTGCATCGAGACCGGCAAGGAGGTCTGGGAAGGCGGGGCCAACTACTACACCGTCGCCCAGATCTCGGTGGCCGGCGTGGATGCCGCCAACTCCCTGATGGCGGTGAAGAAGCTGGTCTTCGAGGACAAGAAGCTGACCATGGCCGAGCTGAAGAAGGCCCTGGCGGCCAACTTCGAGGGCGAGTATCAGCACGTCGGGAAGATGTGCTTCGACGCGCCGAAGCACGGCAACGACATCCCCGAGGTGAACGCTCTCCTCCGCCGGGTGAACGACAGCATCCTGACGGCGTTCAACAACGTGGACGGCGGTGGCAACTTCATCAGCAAGGACATCAAGTCCTCGCTCGACCAGTACACCAAGAGCGTCCACAACCCGATGGGGATGGCGACCGGCGCGCTGCCGAACGGCAAGAAGGCCGGTGTGGCGCTCACCGACGGAAGCCTCTCGGCCATGCCGGGAACCGACGTCAACGGCCCCACCGCGCTCGTGATGTCGGCGGCCAAGGGCAACGACGCCGTGAAGTGGTGCGCCACGCACATGAACATGAAGCTCCCGCCCGACCAGCTCGAGAGCCGCAAGGGCCGGGAGAACGTGCTGCAGCTGATCAAGACCCTGTTCGAGAACGGCGGCTATCACATCCAGTTCAACGTGCTGAACACCGAGACCCTCAGGGACGCCCAGAAGCACCCCGACAAGTACCGCGACCTCGTGGTCCGGGTGGCCGGGTTCAGCGCCTTCTTCACCAAGCTGCACAAGGGTGTGCAGGACGAGATCATCGAGCGGACGCTGCAGACTTTCGGCAAGTGCTGAAACGGTAACGGCCCGGTCCGGCGTGGCCTCGGGCCACGCCGGACCGGCTTTTTCTCACGGCGCAGCGCGACCCGGGGCGGGATGCCGGGGCCCTGAAGGGGACCCGGCGGTCCCCCACGAAGAGAGGTTCATCGTCATGAAAGAGATCGGACACGCAAGCTCCCTGAGGCGCATCGGGATCATGGTGGGTGCCGGCCACGTCCCGGGGCTGAACGCCGTGGTCATGGGCACGGCCGTGGCGGCGAACAACCTGGGCTGGGAGGCCGTCGGCATCCGGGACGGCTTCGACGGGCTGCTGCACCCGGAGCGCTATCCCCAGGGCGGGCTGGTCGCGCTCGACCCCGGGCTCCTCGCCAACCTCGACCCGAACGGCGCGGGCATCCTCGGCCAGGCGCCGCGCGTCGACCCGTTCCACGTCCGCCGGGTGAACGCCGACGAGATGGTCGAGGAGGTCGATCTCTCCGACGAGCTCCTGGAGAAGCTGAAGGCGGCGGGGATCGACGCCCTCGTCGGCGTCGTCGGCGGCCGGGGCCTGAGCATCCTCTTCAAGCTCCACAGGAAGGGGCTCAACCTCGTCTGCGTGCCCCGGTCGATCGAGAACGACATCGCCGCGACCTCGGTCTCGTTCGGCTTCAACAGCGCGCTCAGCTTCACGATCGAGATGCTCGACCGGGTCCGCCAGGCGGCCCAGGCCGCCCGGAAGATCGGCGTCGTGGAGGTCCTGGGCGAGCAGGCCGGATGGCTCGCGCTCCAGGCCGGCATCGCCGTGGGCGCCGACGTGGTCCTCATCCCCGAGGTTCCCGCGGATCTCGCCGCGGTGGCGGCGAGGCTGAAGGACAAGGTGACGCCCCAGCGACCCTGGGGGCTGGTGGTGGTGGCCGAAGGCGCCACGCTCGTCCCGCAGGCGAAGGGCGCGACGAAGCCGAACACGCTCAAGGCGTCTCTGTCGCCGCTCGCGACAGGCGAGGCGAGCGACCACGTCATCCGGCGATCGGGCCAGGCGGCCGCCGCCGTCGCCGAGGCGCTGCAGCTGCAGCTCGCGGAAGAGACGTTCCCGATGGTCCTGGGTCCCTGGGTGAGGGGCGGCGTCCCGACGGCCGTCGACCGGCAGCTCGGAATGGCCTACGGGGCCGGCGCGGTCCGGGCCATCCAGGGCGGCAGCTACGGGACGATGGTGGCGTTCGTCCCGCCGGACCTGAAGTTCGTGCCGCTTCCGGAGGCGATCAACAAAGTCAGGACGGTGCCCCTGGACGGCGGGTTCGTGCAGATCGCCCGCTCCCTCGGCATCTTCCTCGGGAAGGAGCTGTGATGGGTACGCCCGTGAACCCGTCCGCTCCGACCGGCGTCGTCCTGAACATCCAGCGTTACTGCAGCCACGACGGCCCGGGCATCCGGACGAACGTCTTCCTCAAGGGCTGCTCGCTGCGCTGCAAGTGGTGCGGCAACCCCGAGAGCATCGCCTTCAAGCCGGAGCTGTCGTACCAGGCCAGCAAGTGCGCCGGCCGGAAGGAATGCGGCGCCTGCCTGAAGCCGCCCTTCCCCGAGGGCGCCTTCTACGTCGTGGAGGGGGGCGAGGACGACAAGGTGAAGGTCAACTGGGACCTCGCCACAGGGGTGGACGAGGCGATGGTCGCGATGTGCCTTCCGGGGGCGCTCGAGATGTTCGGCAAGCGGATGACGGTGGACGAGGTTCTCGACGAGGTCGAGAAGGACGCGTCCATCTACCGCTCCACCCGGGGCGGGATCACCCTGAGCGGCGGCGAGTGCCTGCTGCAGCCCGATTTCTCGGCGGCGCTGCTCGCGGGGGCCCACGAGCGCGGCTTCAACACGGCGATCGAGACGGCGTGCAACGTCCCCTGGAAGAACATCGAGAAGGTTCTCCCGCACGTCGACACGATGCTGCACGACCACAAGCTGACGATCCCGGAGCGGCACAAGAAGTGGACCGGCGTCGGCAACGAGCGGATCCTGGCGAACTTCAAGAAGGCCTACGAGACCTTCCCGGACATCGACTTCATCGCGCGCACGCCGCTGATCCCCGGCATCAACGCCGACCAGGAGCACATCCGGGCCGTCCTGGCCTTCATCCGTCCGCACAAGAACGTCATCGACTACGAGCTCCTGCCGTACCACCGTTTCGGCCTGGGCAAGTACGAGCTGCTGGGCGAGGTCTACGAGCTGGACGACTACAAGACGCCGTCCGCCGAGCTGGTCGCGCACCTGCAGGCCATCATCGACGAGGCGTTCGGACGAACGGGCCAGAAGGCCCGGGAGTGAAGCGATGATCAAGAACCTCGGTCACGCCGGCACGCACCGGCGCGTCGCCCTCAACGTCGGATCGGGCTTCGTCCCGGGCCTCAACTCCGTCCTGATGGGCGCGGCCCTCGCGGGGGGCAGGCTGGGCTGGGAGATCGTCGGCATCCGGGACGGGTTCGAAGGGCTGCTCCACCCCGAGCGCTACCCCGACGGCGGAGTCGTCTCCCTCAGCCCCGAGCGAGTCGAGAGTCTCGATCCCGCAACCGGAGGCCTCCTCGGCCAGGCGCCGGCAGTCGATCCGTTTCATGCCCCCGCTCCGGGCGGAGCGGTCGTCGACCTGTCCGACGAGATCCTGAAGAGGCTCGAGGCGGCCCACATCGACGCGCTCGTCTCCGCCGTGGGGGTCGCCGGCCTCGGGGTCCTCGACAAGCTCCACCGCAAGGGCCTCCACACGGTCTGCATCCCCCGTTCCATCGAGAACGACGTCGTCTCGACGCCGATGGCCTTCGGGTTCAACACGGCCCTGAGCACCACGATCGAGATGCTGAACAAGGCCTACCAGGCCGCCCGGTCGGCGCGGAAGGTCGCCGTCGTGGAGGTCCTCGGGGAGCAGGCGGGTTGGATCGCGCTGCAGGCCGGCATCGCCACACGTGCCGACGCGGTGCTGATGCCCGAGACTCCCTGCCGCCTCCGTCACCTCGTGGCGAGGCTGAAGGACAAGCTCTCGGCGAGGCGGCCCTGGGGGCTCGTGGTGGTGGCCGAGGGGGCGCAGCTCTTCGACTTCCCGCCCGTGCCGGCGGGCGGCGCGCCGGTGACCGACGAGGACGGAGAGCTCGTCGTTCCGGGGCCCGGCCGGGCCGCCGAGATGGTGGCCGCGAGGCTCCGGGCGCGGATCGACGGTGAGATCACGCCGCTCGTCGTCGGCCCCTGGGCGAGAGGCGGGAACCCGACGGCCGTGGACCAGCAGCTGGGGATGGCCTACGGGGCCGCGGCCATGCAGGCGCTGAAGAGCGGCCAGAACGGGATGCTGGTCGCCTTCGTGCCGCCCGAGATCCGGCTCGTGCCGCTCGCGGACGCGGTCGGCAAGCTCCGGACCGTCCCCCCCGACAGCGAGTTCCTGCGGATCGCCGGGTCGCTCGGCATCTACCTCGGGACGGGCCTGTGAGCCGCCCGGCGCCGGGGACCCTATCGACAGGAAAGGAAGACGCCATGAACGCGTTCGAGGGACACGACGACGTCTACGAGCGGCTGGCCGACGCCATGGACGCCCAGCCCGCCGGCTTCACCCGGACGCCCAACAAGCTGGAGATCAAGCTGCTCCGGCTGGTGTTCACGCCCGAGGAGGCGCTGGTTGCCAGCACGCTGAGCCGCAAGCCCGAGACCGCCGCCGAGATCGCCGCGCGCGTCGACCTTCCCGAGGAGAAGGTTACCGTGCTCCTCGAGAGCATGGTCCCGCGGCGGATGGTTCGGGCGGACACGCTGGCCCTCGAGAGCGGCGTCAAGGGGCTCGGCAAGGTCGAGGCCAAGCCCGGCCAGGCCAAGGCGGAGACCGTGAAGAAGTACCGGGCGTCTCCGTTCCTGGTGGGCTGGTACGAGTCCTACCTGCAGGAGCTGGGGCCGGATTCCACGGAGTTCGCCCGAACCTACGAGCAGTACGTGATCGAGGGCGGGGGCGAGAAGGTCTTCTGTCCGCGTCCGGGGCCCCAGGGCGTCATCCCCTATCTCGGGTCGCTGAAGCCGGAGTGGCTGAAGCGGGAGCCTCACAACGACATCGCCGCGCACTTCCAGAGGCACGACCGCTTTCTGGTGATCGACTGCGTCTGTAAGCACGAGAAGGTCGCGGCGCACGGCAAGAGCTGCGCGCTGCCCAACAAGCGCTGCGGCTTCGTCGGCATGCCGCCCGCGGTCCCGTTCTCCGAGACCGTGATCGGCCGGGAAGAGGCGATCAAGCTCTGGAACGAGCTCGACGCGATGGGGACGATGGTCGTCGAGGGGTTCTACGGCTTCACCATGGGGGCGGAGGAGCCCCAGTTCGTCGGCGGCTGCCACTGCTGCGGCTGCTGCTGCACGATCCTGAACGCGGCGCGGCTCGCACCCATCGAGGAGACGATCCAGCGGTCGAACTACCGGGTCGTCAAGGACGACGACAAGTGCCACGCCTGCGGGGAGTGCGTCAGGCGGTGCCAGTTCTTCGCCCACACCTTCGACAAGGCCGTCGACGAGAAACCCGTCTACCACCGGGACAAGTGCGTCGGCTGCGGCGCCTGCGGCATGGGGTGCCCGACGGGGGCGCTCCAGTTGGAGCCCGTTCCCGAGGCGGAGTGGTTCCAGGTGCCCTCGAGCTTCCAGAACTGGGAGGAGAGGCGAATGGAGTTCCTCGCACGTGAAGGGAAGGCCCACGAATGACACCGGAGCTCGGTCTCGAGCTCTAGGAGGGTCGAGATGGAAACATTCTGGTGGTGGCCCGCGGGAGAAGTGCCGGAGATCACCGCGCAACAACTGCACCTGCGGCTGAAGGGCGGTCCGTCCGCTCCACAGGTTCTCGATGTGCGAACCGTCTTCGAGTGGAGCGAAAGCCGGATCGCCGGGTCAATCCACTGTCCGGTGACCGAGCTGAAGTTTCGGCTGAAGAGCCTGAAGCTCGACAAGACGCGACCGGTCGTGGCCATCTGCGGTCATGCGATCCGGAGCATCCCTGCCGTGCGCCTTCTGCGAGAGGACGCCTTCGCGGACGTGTGCCACCTGCAGGGGGGAATGGCGGCCTGGACCGAGGCGGGGCTGCCGGTGGTCGAAGGACCGAGCGCCCCCATGGAGAGAGAAAGCCACGCGGCGCCGGACCTGGAGGTCACGCTTTCGGACGGCACGAGCACGCGGCTCAGCTCCTTCTGGAAGCACGGGACCGTGGCGCTCGTCTTCCTTCGCCACTTCGGCTGTCCGTTCGCCCGGAGGCAGGTGACGCTCTTGCGCTGCGAAGAGGACCGGCTGAAGGCGGCAGGTGTTTCCGTCGTCCTGGTCGGCTCCGGGACTCCCGCGCAGGGCGAGGTCTTCCGTCGCGAGCTGGAGGTCCGGTTTCCGATCGTCTGTGACCCGGACCGGGTCCTGTTCAAGAAGTACGCCTTGAGAGAGATGACGTTGATCGACGTCTTTTCGCCTCTCGTCCTCGCGAAGACCGTGAAGCTGATCTTCAACGGGGGCTTCGGACACAAGTTCGGCCAGGGTTCCGAGGCGCAGCTCGGGGGGGCGTTCCTCATCGACAGCGGTGGCACGATCCGGTTCGCTCACCGTGCCGCCGACGCCGCCGACCACCCCTCGACGGACGACCTGTTGCAGGCCGCCGCGATGCTGGATGAAGAATCCGGGACCAGGCCGAAGAGCAGCACCCGGAAGACCCCGGTGCGGCGATCGGGGACCGGCCCGAAGCGCGTCACCCGGACCGCCGCGTAGGGTGTCCCGACCGACGGAGGTGAAGGGACACGGACGATGACCGTTCAGACCGTCTTCGAGATCCTGGTCGTCCTCTACACCGTGACGAACATGGCGTCGCTCGGCCTCGAGCTGAACCTGCGGGAGACGATGAAGTCGCTGCGCAGCGCGAGGCTGGTCGTCCTGACGCTCCTGTGGGGCTGGGTGGTCGGCCCGGCGTTCGCCGTCCTCATCACGAAGGTCCTTCCGCTGGCGGAGCCGCACGCCCTGGGGCTCCTCGTCTTCAGCCTCGCGCCGGTCGCGCCCATGGTGTCCCTCCTGGCGAGGAAGGCCCGCTCCGACATGGACTTCACGGCCGCCGTCGTTCCGCTGGCGATGGTCGCAACGGTGGTCCTCCTGCCCTTGATGGCGCCGCTCCTGATGAAGGGGCTGACCCTGAACATCTGGTCCCTGGCGAAGCCGCTTCTCCTGCTGGTGCTCCTGCCGCTGGTCGTCTGCGCCGCGATCAAGGCCTGGGCCTCGCCCGTGGCGGACAGGCTGTTTCCCGTCGCGAAGCGGCTCGGCGGGATCTCCACGCTCGTGACCCTCGGGTTCGTCGTGGTGTTCCACTTCCGGGACATCGTCCGCACGGTGGGCAGCTTTGCCATCGGGGCCGAGGTCCTCTTCCTCCTGGGACTGGCGTTCGTGTCGTACCGGCTCGGATTCGGCCTGAAGCAGGGCCAGCGCAGCGCCATGGCGCTGGCGATGGCGACCCGCAACGGGGCCCCGATGCTGGCGGTTTTCACCGCCTTCCCCGACCAGGACCCGCGCATGCTGGTGATGATTCTGCTGTCGGGCCCGGTGCCGGCGATCCTCGCGCTCCCCCTGGCGCGTTTCTTCGCGTCCCGGGCCGACACGCCCGGCGGAGAAGGGATCTCGAAATCCCGGGAGGAGTGAGCAAAGGTCCTCGCAAAGATAGAGTAGTTGCCGGGCCGTCATCCGGTGCCGCGAGCAGGTCAAGGAGTTGAGGATGCGCGTCTACGTCGGAACCTACACGGGTGGTGGCACGAGCGGTGCCGAAGCACGACGCGTGGATCGCAGTCGAGGCATCTACCTCCTCGAGCTCGATCAGTCCTCGGGCCGCTTCGTCTCCGGTCCGGTGCTTGCTGGGGAGACCGGGAACCCGTCGTTCCTCGCACTCCACCCGAACGGCTGCCTCCTCTACGCCGTGAACGAGCTGAAGACCTTCGAGGGGAAGGCGACGGGGGCGGTGAGCGCGTTCGCCGTCGACCCGGCGACCGGCCTTCTGACCTTCCTGAACCGGCGGCCCTCGGAAGGGACCGATCCCTGCCACCTCGTCGTCGACGCCTCGGGCCGGAACGTCCTCGTCGCCAACTACTCGAGTGGGACGGTCGCCGTCCTCCCCCTCTCCGCCGACGGTCGCCTCGAGGCCGCTTCTTCGGTCCGGCGTGGCTCGGGGTCCGGTCCCGTGAAGGCGCGCCAGGAGGGCTCCCACGCCCACCAGATCCTCCTGGACCCGTCGGGCCGCTTCGCCCTCTGGGCCGACCTCGGAGCGGACCGGGTCCGGGTCGACCGGTTCGACGCCGCCGCCGGGACCCTCGAGCCGAACGACCCGGACGGCCTCGCCGTCGCGCCGGGATCCGGGCCGCGCCACCTCGCGTGGCACCCCTGCGGCCGCGTCGTCTACCTCTTCAACGAGCTGAGCGCGACCGTCTCGGTCCTGGGCTTCGACGCCGGCCGCGGCTCCCTCGGGGTTCTCCAGACGGTCTCGGCCCGGGCCGACGGGGCTTGCCGGGAGAACCTCGCTGCGGAGATCGC
>CAZNSS010000002.1:29677-33520 GCA_964575465.1 uncultured Holophagales bacterium
CTGGCGACAGAGGCCTCGGCGGCCGCCTCGAAGGTGTAGCTGGATCGACCACTTCGAGGCCGCCAATGACCCGCTCGCCCGGAGGCCTGGCTGAGGTCGGGGGCCGATCAGGTGGCGGAGAGCGCCCTTCGAAGGCCTTCGATCAGAGATGGCAGGTCGCGCAGCGCAACGGCGCGGACGATCTGGTCGTCGACCCCGAGGTAGGCGCGATCGTCATGCTCCATAACGCGTTTCGGCAGACTGCAGGATCCTCTCCCTCAGGAAGGGACTGAGCGCGCGGGGCGTCAGAAGGTCGACTCTTCGCCCGCCGAGAAGCCTCGAGAGCTCTTCCTGGATCCGGACGAACCCAAAACCAGGGACGTCTCCGTCCTCGAACTCGACGAGAACGTCGACATCGCTCGTCGGGCCGAAGTCCTCGCGGAGCACTGAGCCGAAGAGCGAGAGCTTCCGGATGTGGTGCTTCCGGCAGAACGAGGCGACCTCGGCCTCTCCCAGCGGGAAGCGTTCTGCGGAGGCTGCCGACATCGTCTGATTATCCGACACCGCGAACCCGGTCGCGGACGCCTCCTGTCCGGTCGCATAATCCCCGCCGGCAACATGAGCGCCGAAGACCCGAGGATCGACCTCGCGAGGAAGCGGACGGGATTCGCGGCCCACAGGACCCAGCTCGCACTGGACCGGACGACGCTCGCCTGGATCCGGACGACGCTGACGATGGGCAGCTTCGGCTTCGGGCTCGTCGGCTTCTTCCGGTCCGTGCGCGAGAAGAACCCGTCGCCGGAGGCCGTCGCCATCCACGAGGCCGCGATCCAGTTCGGCCTGTCGCTCATCGTCCTCGCGGCCGTGGCCACGCTCCTCGCGGCCATCTCGCACTGGAGAACGCTCGGGCGGCTGCGGCGCGGCGAGGAGCTCGGGATCTCGCGCTTCCCGCTCAGCCTCGCCGTCGCCTTCCTCGTCACGGTCGCGATCCTGGCGGGTCTGGCGGTGCTGTTCGGCCGCTGACCGACGAGATCGTCCGGGAGACCCAGGAGAGGTCGCGGCGCTGATCGCCGTCGACACGAGCGTCGTCGTTGCCGCGTTCGCGTCTTCATCGATTACAAATCACTGTCTTGCAATGATTTGACAGATCGGCGATCCAATCGTTAAATACCGCAATGATCCCGCGAACCCTCCTGGCGGCCCTTCTCCGGGACGCTGGTTCCTACCCGGTTCTCACCCTCACCGGGCCTCGGCAGTCGGGAAAGACGACGCTCGCGCGGGCAGCGTTTCCGTCGCATGCGTACGTGTCGCTCGAGGAGCCCGACTACCGGTCGTTTGCCCGCGAGGATCCGCGGGGCTTCCTGGCACGGTTTCCCGGTCCCGTCATCTTTGACGAAGTCCAGCGGGTGCCGGACCTCCTCTCGTACATCCAGACGGCCGTCGACCGGGAGCCGGCCCCGGGCCGGTTCGTCCTGACGGGCTCGGAGAACTTCCTCCTGATGGAGAAGGTCTCCCAGACCCTCGCAGGGCGATGCGCGGTCCTTCACCTCCTCCCTTTTTCGCGCGCAGAGCTCGACCGCCAGGAGCAGGCGGAACCGACGAACCCCGAGACGCTGTTCGGAAGCCCGGGGAGCCGATTCGACTGCTGGGAGCTGATCCGGACCGGCGGCTACCCGCCGATCCACGACCGCGCCATCCCCCCGGAGGTCTGGCACTCCGACTACCTGCGCACCTACGTGGAGCGCGACGTCCGGGCGCTCGTGAACGTGGGGGACCTCGAGACGTTCGAGCGCTTCCTGAAGCTCTGTGCCGGCCGTCTCGGGCAGCTGCTGAACGCGTCGGCCCTCGCGTCGGACTGCGGCATCGCGGTCGACACGGCGCGTCGTTGGCTCTCGGTGCTGAAGACGAGCTTCCTCGTCTTCCTTCTCCCTCCCCACTTTCGGAACTTCAGCAAGAGGGTCATCAAGAGCCCGAAGCTCTATTTCCACGACACCGGCGTCGCATGCCACCTCCTCGGGATCCGCGAGACGGAACAGCTCCGGACCCACCCTCTCCGCGGGGCACTCTTCGAGAACTTCGTCGTCGCCGAAGTGGCGAAAGCCTACTGGCACCATCGTCGCGAGCCGCCGATGTACTTCTGGCGCGACCAGACGGGCCACGAGGTCGACCTCGTTCTCGAGGAGGCCCGCGTGCTGCACCCGGTCGAGATCAAGTCGGGCGCGACCGTGTCGGCCGACATGCTCGCGGGGCTCGGCTGGTGGCGACGGCTGGCGGGGTCAGAAGCGGGTCGGCCGTTCCTCGTCCACGGCGGGACGGAGTCGTACGAGCGGGACGGCGTCGGCATCCGTCCCTGGTTCGCGGTCTAGGCACGCCCCGGGGCCGAGCCCGCCCCTGAAGCGGGCCCCGCGGGAGAGGGCGTCGAGTTCGTCCTCATCGGTTCGATGGCAATGGCGGCGCAGGGGTTGCCACGGGCGACGGACGACATGGACTTCTTCGTCTCACCCCGGAAGGAGAACATCGACCCGGAGGGCGACTGATGCCGGTCCGGAAGTACCGTCACGTCGCCGACATGCCCGCCGCGAGGGCGCTCCCTCCGCTCGCTCCCGGCAGCCTGCGCATCGCCTGTGACCTGTCGGAGCTGGCGTACGGGCTTCATCCCTGGCGCTTTTCGCCGGGTGTCCGAAAGTTCCGCTCGATGGCAGAGGCAAACCTCCACCGGTCCTCCTGGGAGCGCGAGCAGGTCCGCGTTACCCGGCCCCCTCGCTGATCGACGAGATCGTCCGGAAGACGCTGAAGGGGTCGCGGTTCTTCGTCGCCGCCTCGGCCTGCTCTACGGGCGCTTCCAGGCGGCCAGGAGGCTCTTCGCGAGTGCCTCGCACGAAGCTGCGATGGTGGCGGCGTCCTCGAGACCAGCGCTCGCTCGCACCGCCATCGCTGCACCGTGGCCCCTGCGACTCGCAAAGAGCCGTTCGAGGTAGACCCGCGCCTCCCCTGTGATGGCGCCGGCGATGGCGTCCGCCTCGAGACCGACCAGCGTGTCGGCGACCTGAGGTAGGTCGGCGCCGCGCAGGATGCGGAGGACGTCGAGCCCATCCTTTGGAGCCCAGCGTTCGGGCGTTGCCTCGCGCTCGGCGAGCTTGTGGAGCTTGGCTACGAGGAGCGCCGCAAGACCTGCAACCGCGACTTCGAACTCGCGCGAGTCGCCCGACTCGAGCGCCGTGAGGCGAATCATGCTGTGGTCGACGAGCGCGGCTTCGAGTCCCTCTGCCTTGCGTGCCACCTCGGTGCCGTGCGGACCAAGGCGCGCGCTCCGACGACCAGGACCGCCCAGCGATGACGGCACGAGCAGATCGATCTGCACGTCGGCGAGGCTCCACGTACCGGGCTTGACGGCGAGGTGGAATCCAGCCGCGCGCAAGGCCTCGGCGAGGATCGGCTCGTCGTCGAGGACCGCCGGGTTCAG
The DNA here is from genome assembly GCA_964575465.1 of uncultured Holophagales bacterium. Taxonomy (GTDB): domain Bacteria; phylum Acidobacteriota; class Thermoanaerobaculia; order UBA5066; family UBA5066; genus UBA5066. Next base: position 33,120 of record CAZNSS010000002.1, read on the forward strand.
CGCGAGGTCGCCATCGGTGGTGAACGGCGCGACGGCCATGTCGCCGGCCCCCACGCGGAGGTAGATGGCCTGAGCGCCGACGAGCACGACCGCCTTGCGGTGGACGCCCAGCGCTCCAAGGGCATCGAGCAGGACTCTCCGGGCGGCGACGTATTCAGGATCGTGTTCCACGTCGCCACTCATCGACGGTCCCCTTCATCTTCTCCAGAAGCGCCTCGGCCTCCTGGGGCCCGCGGCCGGGGCTGGTCATCAGGTCGACGACGGTCTGGGGGGACGACACCACGACGAGGTCCGTCGACGACTTGCCGGCGGTCACCTGCCGTTGTCGCGTACGCTCGAAAACGACCTCGTCATAGGGCTGGAGGAGCCACACGTTCGCGCCGGCCTCCGTCGTCACGAGG
>CAZNSS010000003.1:0-30381 GCA_964575465.1 uncultured Holophagales bacterium
CGCGGCAGGCCGCCGCGCTTGCCGCCGCGGGCGCCGACCTCCTCTGTGTCGAGACGATGACCGACCTCGCCGAGGCCGAGCTGGCCGACCGCGCCGCCCGCGCGGCGGCACCCGGAACCCCCATCGTCGCGACGATGTCGTTCGAGGCGACGAAGCGGGGCTACTTCACGGTGATGGGGGCCTCCCCGGCGAGGGCCGCCGCGAGGCTCGAGGCCGCGGGAGCCGACGCCGTCGGGGCCAACTGCGGCGACGGGGCCACGATGGGGGGAATCGCCCGAGAGCTCCGGGCGCACTCCACGCTTCCCGTCGCCCTCCGCCCGAACGCCGGTCTGCCGACGCTCGCGGACGGCACCCTGGTGTACCGGGAGACGCCCGAGTCTATGGCGGCCCGCGTGCCCGAGCTCCTCGATGCCGGGGTCTCCCTCCTCGGCGGCTGCTGCGGGACGACGCCGGACCACGTCCGCGCGCTGCGAGCGGCGCTCGCGGCGCGCGGACGGTAGATGCCGGGGGCCTACTTCCTCGGGAGCTTCTTCAGAAGCACCTCGACCGCCTTCTCGAGCTGCTCGTCGCGCCCGGCAGCCTCGAGGGCGGGGTCGTTGTCGACCACGTAGTCCGGGTTCAGGTGCTTGTTCTCGGTCAGGTCGCCCGCGGGGTCGAGGTAGCCGACCTCGGGGATGCCGAACGTGAGCGTCTTGTCCTGCAGCCGCTCCCACCAGACCGACGTGCAGGTGCCCGGCACCTGCATGCCGACCGTCTCGCCGATCCCGAGAGCCTTGTAGGCCGTCGGGAAGCAGTGGGCGTCGGAGTAGTTCCCCTCGTTCATGACGACGATCGACGGCTTCGTCCAGCGCATGCTGGGCTCGACGCCGACCTGGCGGCCGCGCGGGACCGCTCGGTAGTAGACCTGCCCGGTGAGGAAGACCGTCAGAGGCTCGACGAGGTTTCCGCCGCCGTTGAAGCGGGTGTCGAGGACGATGGCCTCCTTGTCGACGGCGCGGCCGAAGATCTCCTCGAAGATCTCGCGGTAGGCACCGTCGTTCATGCCGCGGATGTGCGCGTATCCGAGCCGGCCTCCCGAGAGTCGGTCTACCTCGACGCGGCGCGACTTCACCCAGCGCTCGTAGAGGAGCGGCTGCTGGTCCTGCCAGGAGATCGGCTTGACCGTCTCCTCCCACTTCTTCCCGTCCTTCGGGTCGAGGAGGCCGATGCGGACGGGCGTGCCGGCTTTCCGGTTCAGAGCCGGGTACCAGCTGGCTCCCGCGGCGATCGCCGTCCCGTCGATGGAGGTGATGACGACGCCCGGCGCGATCTTCGTCCCCGCCTTCGCGAGCGGGCCCTTCTCGAGGACCTCGAGGACCCGGACCCCTTCGCCCGTGTGGGAGGGGTCCGGGAAGAAGCCGAGGGCGGCCGTCGCGTCGGCGTCGGGCCGCGTCGGGCGATAGCGCCCTCCGGTGTGAGAGGCATTCAGCTCGCCCTGCATCTCGGAGATCAGCTCGGCGAAGTCGCGGTTGTTGTCGACGTGGGGGAGGAAGCGGGCGTAGGCCGTCTTCATCGCCGGCCAGTCGACGCCGTGCAGGTTCTCGACGTAGAACTTCTTCTGCGTCTGGCGCCAGGCGTGCTCGAAGAGGGCGGCGCGCTCCTCGGCGGCCCTCAGCTCGATCTTCGCGGAGGCCTTCACGGGGGTCGCCTTCCCCGACTCGAGGTCGATGCTCGAGAGCTTCTCGTCGGCGAGGACGATCGCCTTCTTCCCCTCGGGGTCGAGGCGGAGGCTCGCGCCGCGCTCGGCGTCGAGCTTGGCGACGAGCTTGACCTCCTTCTTCCGGGGGACGTACTTCCAGAGGTCGTATCCCTTCTCGAAGCGGGCAAGGTAGACGAGCGTCTCGCCGTCGGGTGTGAGGGAAGCGTCGGCGAGGCTCGCGGAGTGGAGCGAGAGTCTGGCGATCCGGTCCTCGATCCCGTCGAGCTCGAGCACGACCGGTTCGGGGACATTCACCTCCGGCGCGGCGTCGGCCTTCTTCTCGGTCTCCCTGCCCTTGGCCTTTTCCTTTCCCCCGCCCGCTTCCTTTTCCTTCTGCTTTTCCTTCTCCTTCTCCTTCTTCTTGTCCGCCTCCTTCTCCTTTTCGGCGAGCTGCGCGAAGGCGGCCTCGTCGAGGCGGAAGCGGTCCCACGCCTTGCGGGTCAGGAAGGCGGCAAAGACGTCCGACTCGCGGGGGTTGCCGGCGTGCTGGCGCGTGCCGAAGCGGTCACTCGACCAGATGAGGACCTCGCCCTTGCGTGCCCAGCGCGGGCTCTCGTCCTCGTAGCCGCTCCTGCTGATGTTGACGACCGGCTTGCCGCCCGCGGCGTCGACGATCCCGACCTCGCTCGACCAGCGCGTCGGGCTCAGGAACTGCACGGCGAGGCTCTTCCCGTCGGGCGACCACTGGTACCACTGGTCGCCGTCGGCGTACGAGTAGTTCAGGTCGCCGGGGAGGACCGTCCGGGCCCTGCCGGAGGCGAGGTTCAGGACCTTGAGCGTCGTCCGCTCCTCGAGGAAGGCGACCTCCTTGCCGTTCGGCGAGAAGGTGGGCTGGAACTCCTCGGCCGCGGTGGCGAGGACGGACGACTCCCTCAGCGCCGTCGCGTTGAAGAACGCGCTCTCCTCCGGGTCGATCCGGTCGGTCCGGTAGACGTTCCAGCTGCCGTCGCGCTCGCCGGCGTAGAGGAGGCTCTTGCCGTCGGGGGAGAAGCTGACGGAGCGCTCCTGCCCGGGCGTGTCGGTGATCCGGCGCGTCGTCCCGTGCTCGACCGAGGCGACGAAGACCTCGCCGCGGGCGACGAACGCGACTTCCTTGCCGTTCGGCGAGAGCTCGAACTCGCTCACGTCGGAGCCGGCGTCGACGGGGGCGACGGCGAGGTCGCGGCGGTCGGCGGCGGCGGTCACGGAGAGCTTCCGGCTCTCGCTGGCCCCGGCCGGGCGGACCCAGATCTCGCCGTCGAAGGTGTAGCAGAGATCGCCCGCGGCCGAGACGGAGAGGAACCGGACCGGGTGGGTCTCGTGCGTGGTCACCTGCATCGGCTTGCCCGGGTCGGCGAGGTCGAGCTTCCAGACGTTGAAGCTGCCGCTCTTCTCGGAGAGGTAGTAGAGGGACTTCTGGTCGGGCGACCAGACCGGCTGGCGGTCGTCGACGCCGAACCCGGTCAGGCGCGTGTGCTTCCCGCTCTTCTTCTCGAAGACCCAGACGTCGCGCGCGAACGACGAGTTGTCGTGCTTGCGCCACTCCATCTCGTAGCCCTTCTGATCGGAGTAGGCGAGCCGCTCTCCTGCCTTGTCCCACGTCGCGTAGGGTGCGGGGGTCGATAGGACCTGCGCCGGCAGGCCGCCCGCCAGCGCGACCTGGTAGAGCTCGGGCTGCGCGCCGTTCGGGAACTGCACGTTCGTGGCGCTGTCGAGCGTCGCCGAGCTGAAGAGGACGGCCTTCCCGTCGGGCGTGAAGCTCGTCGGGAAGTCGTCGGCCGAGTGGAAGGTGAGGCGGGTCGCCTCGCCGCCGCCGGCCGGCAGCACGAAGACGTCGAAGTTGCCGTAGCGGTCGGAGGCGAAGGCGATCTGTCTTCCGTCCGGTGACCAGACGGGCGCGGTGTCGTAGGCCGCCGCGACGGTGATCGGCGTGGCCGCCCCACCGGCCACGGGGACGGTCCAGAGGTCGCCCCGGTAGCTGAAGGCGACGGTCTTCCCGTCGGGGGAGATCGCCGCGGAACGGAGCCAGAGGGCGTTCTCCGCCCGGGCCGGCACCGCGGAGGCGAGGGAGAGGGTCGCGAGGGCCGTCGCAGCGAGGGCCGCGAGGCCGGAACGGGAGCGGTTTGTCGACGGCATGGTGCTCACTCCAGCTACAGGTACGTCCCGATGGGCCCCGGGTTTCGAGACCGGGGCCCCGAAGTGCGGCGCCTCCAGGCCGTGCGGTACGCTGAGCGTACGCCGCAGGGGCGGCCTTCGCGGAGGGGGATCCATGAACCAGATCGAACCCGGCCCGGTCCAGTCTCGCCGCCTTCGGCCATCCCCGGACCTGACCGTCCTCGGCATGTCCGCGGCGCTCGCCCGCATCGCGCTCGTCGCGGCGGTCGCCCTTGCGCTGGCCGAGACGCCCGCCCTCGCGGCGGAGGAGGCGGCAGCCGCCGGGAACCCCCGGCTGGCCGAGGCCGCCGCGCTCTTCGACCTCTGGGCCGGCGAGCAGCTCGCCTACAACGGCATCCCGGGCGTCGTCGTCGGCGTCGTCTCCAGAAGCGGGCTCGTCTGGGCGAAGGGCTACGGCACGACCGACCTCGCGGGCGGAGTCCCGTTGACTCCCGCCACGCGCTTTCGCATCGGCTCGGTGAGCAAGGTCTTCACCGCGACGGCGATCCTGCAGCTGCGCGACGCGGGGAAGCTCCGGCTCGACGACCCGGTCGTGAAGCACCTCCCCTGGTTCAAGGTGCCGAACCCGTTCCCGAACGCCCCGCCGATCACCGTCGAGCACCTTCTCACTCACACGTCGGGCCTTTCGCGCGAGGCGCCTTTCGACGCCTGGACGACCCACGAGTTCCCGACCCGCGAGGAGCTGCGGGCCGCGATGCCGCGAGTCCCGGTGATCTCGCCGCCCGGGAAGACCTACCGCTACTCGAACCTCGGCGTGGCGCTCCTCGGCGAGATCGTCGTCGCCGCCTCAGGCGAGAGCTGGGCCTCCTACCTGCGCGCCCACATCACCGCGCCGCTCGGCATGGCCTCGACCACCGGCGCGCCGAACGCCGCCGAGATCGCCTCCCTTCCGCGCCAGCACCGCCGCAGGCAGCCCGACGGAAGCCGTGGGACTCTCGACTACTACGACACCGGCGCGATCGCCCCGGCTGCGGCTGTCGTCTCGACGCTCGAGGACCTCGCCCGTTTCGCCGCGTTCGAGCTCACGGCCGACCCGGCCGGCCCGCCGGCCGGCGGCGCACAGATCCTCTCCGGCCCGACGCTCGCCGAGATGCACCGCCCGCACTTCGTCAACGCGAAGTGGACCGGCGGTCGCGGCCTCGGCTGGGGCGTCTCGCGCCGCGACGGTCGTACCTACGTCTCCCACGGCGGGTGGATCGGCGGCCACCGCGCCGACGTTCTCCTCGACCCGGAACGCGGCCTCGCTGCCGTCGCCCTCACGAACGCCGACGACGCCAGCCCCGGTTTCTTCGCCCGCCAGGCCCTCTCGACTTTCGGGAGCGCCGCCACCCCGGCCGGCGGCGGACCCCCCGCGGCCCCGGTTCCTCCCGACCCCGCCTGGAACCGCTACCTCGGCGTCTACACCGATCCGTGGGACTGGGAGATCGAGGTGCTCGTCCTCGACGGAGGCCTCGTCCTCTACGAGCACGGCTACCCGCCCGAGGACGACCCGGAGTCGGCGATCAGCCGCCTCACCCCCGTCGGCGAGCGCACGTTCCGGCTCCCCGACGGCGAGACCCTCCGCTTCGAGCTCGACGCCGCAGGGAAGGTGACGCGGATGTACCGGAGGTCGGACTACTACCTGCCGAAAGGTCCCCTGGGGGCGGCTCCTCCGTCCCGGCGTCCGTAGCTAGAACCGGACGAACACCGAGGCGGAGAACGAGCTCGCCTCCTCGCTCCAGTCGTACGCCAGGTCGACGGAGACGCTCCGGAAGAGGCTGGCTCCCACGCCGGCGCTCACGTGATCCTGCGCCGAGCCGCCGTCGTAGACGCCTTTCAGGACCTGATCGACGGGAAGGGTCGTGAAGACCTTGTCCGTGCCGTCGTCCGGTACGCCGAGGGGAGGGAGGTCGTCCTTCTTCAGGGCGAGCGTCGTGCCGTGCGCGGTCTCGTGGTAGTAACCCGCGCGGAAGAAGAGAAGGTCGCTCCCCCCGATGGAGAGGGCGTACTCGAGACCCGCGCGGATCACGGTGGCGTCCTTCGACGAACCGACAGGGACCGCGTATGTCGTCCCCTGGTCGTTCGACTCGAAGTAACGGTAGAGGTGGACGAAACCGTCGTTGAGCTGCGAGTAGAGAATCCGCTGGAACTCCGCGGATCCGGTCAGGTTGCCGACGGCGCCCGAGACGCCGAGAGCGAAGTCGTCCGGGGACTTCATCGTGCCGCAGCCGAGGAACCCGACGTCGTTCGCCTTGCCGCAGGCCAGGTCGAACGGGGCGCCCACGGAGTAGGAGACGTCGTGGGAGCCGTTCCGCCGGTAGACCGCCCCGACCGAAAGACGCGAGACCTCGTCCAGGGTCGACCGGGCGCCCACGGAAAAGCCGGGGCGCCACGACGAGTCGGCGGCCGCGGAGACGGACACGTCGGTGAAGTCGGCGGAGAAGTTCGCGATGCGCGAGAGATAGGCGCCGCCCGGGCCGCCGAACTCGTAGTGCAGTCTCGAGAACGTGAGGCCGGCTCCGAGGTCGACCGGGACCTCTCCGACCCGCAGCCGCGTCGCCGCGGCGAGGCCCACGACCTCGTTCCGGATGTCGACGCTCCCCTGCTCCTCGATGGCGAACGGGGCGCCGTCGCCCGGCTCGAGGTTGACCTGGAACTGCCGTCGCGGCTCGTTCAGCTCGTAGCGGTATCGCAGGTCGACGGCACGGTAGAGGCTCAGGACGAGCTTCTCCGGCACGATCGGCGCGACGACGGAGGCGAAGTCGACGTCGGTGACGGTCGTCGTCGGCTGGAACGGGATCGACCGAACCTGGACGAACGCCTCTCCCGCTCCCTGCGCCTGCGCGGCGAAGATCCGCGTGTCGAAGTTCGGCGAGAAGCGGAATCCCTTGACGGAGGCGCCGGCCTGCCAGGCCGTGAGCTGGACGAGGCCGGCCGGGTTCGCGAAGGCGGCGGTGGAGTCGTCGGCGAGGGCGACGAACGCTCCGCCCATCGCGAGCGATTTCCCCCCCGGGTTCACGACGTTCACCTGGATCTTCGCGAGTGCCGACGACTCGAACTGGGCCCGGGCCGGGAGGGAAAGGGCGGTCGCGAGCGCGACGGCCCCGGCGAGGCGTGCGGCGTGGCGCATGTCAGGGCGCCATGTCCACGGTGAGAGTCCGTGCGTTGTTGGCCGCGTTCGGGTCGCTCCTCACCGACACGGCCGCGCGCGTCCCCGGGAAGGACCCGCCGACGGCGCCTCCTCCTGCGACCCGAACGAGCGCCTCGACCGTCGTCGCGGTTCCCACGGAAAGGTGGGACTTGCGCCGCAGGAGAACGGCCTGGCTGACGCCGAACGTCCCGGAAACGAGGAGCCAGTCGGAAGCGGTGTCGCCCGCGAGGCTCGAGACGACGAGCTTGCTCGCGCCCTGCTGGACGGCCACGCTGATCGCCAGCTCGAGCGCCCCCTCCGTGGAGTCCGGCCCGTTGTTCTGGATGGTCGCGAAGAGGGAGCCACCGTTGGCGGACTTGATCGGGTCGGGCCTCTGGGTGAAGGAGAGGACGCTGACGTCGGAGGCGGTCGCCGCGGGGACGGCGACCGGGACGACCACCGGGTCGCCCGTCGAGTTGTCGATTCGCGAAAGGTAGCCGTCGAGCTGGCCGCTCGAAAGGGCGACGTCGGCGCGCACCGTCCCCCCGAAGGTCACCCCGGGGAACCAGTCGGAGATGTTCTTCTGCTGCCACTGGTTGGCCGAGAGGCTGAACGGCGTCGTGCCGAGGAGCTCGTTGCCGGGGCCCCGGAGCGAGAGCGTGCCGGCCGCGCCGCTCTCGGTGCCGAGAAGCGCGAGGTTCGAGCGGAACCGCGAGGACTGCTCGACCCCGCTGAAGCTCCCCGTCTGACCCGGGGAGAGGAGCTGGCCCGGGACGAGGCTCGCCGCCTGGGAAGCGGCGAACGTCCCGGGCCGCTGCCCGGTCGGATCCACGTTCTGCGTCTGGCCGAAGACGAGGAACGGCTCGGAGCTCCGGAACCGGAGCGCCCCCGCGGCGGGCGCAGCGATTCCGAACCGCGACAGGACGTCGGGCAGGTCGAGGATCGCTCCGGCCGCGACGTTCAGGGGAAGTGTCGGCGCGGAAGGGAAGCCGAGGGGCTCGACCGTCAGCGAGATCGGGTACCCGTTCGGGTTGAGCACTCTCGCGTCGGTACGCCAGAACGTGCCGTTCGCCCCCCCGGTTTTCGCGACGCCGTCGAGAATCTGGTCGGAGGACAGCTGCCGGGGCGCCTGGACGGCGATCCCGTCTCCCGTCACGTTGTCGTTCACCGCGATGTATCCCGTCCCCCGGCCGCGCGTGAAGCGGAACTCGACGCGCCCGACGAGGAGGTCGCGCGGGCCGATCAGGTCGGTCACCGGGACCTGCCAGGAGACGGGCGCCGCGGACGAGACCTCTCTCTGCCCCGCGAGGACGCCGGCGGCGTCGTAGACCGACACGATCACCGAGGAGTCGGGGTCGACGAGGACGGCCGCGACGTTCGTCCGGAACCCGCCCCCCTGGCTCACCCAGGGCGCGTGCCCGACGTCCACTGCGCGCAGGAGGCCACGGTCCGTCACGGGCGAGAGGGCGACACCGTACGTCGAGCCGGGGTTCGCCACGTTCGCCGTGACGAGGGAGCCGACGAGAGGCTGGTCCGAGTAGACGCGCAGGGTGCCGGCGTCGGCGGAGATGTCGAAGAGCGTCTTCAGCGCGCGGTCGAGGACGAGCGATCCACCTGCCGCGATGGCACGCGTCGCCGGCGACGGCGCTGGCCTGCCCGCGTAGGGAATCAGCTCGAACGTCACGGTCGCGACCTGCAGGCCGGGGTTCGAGAGGTAGACGGTCGAGGAGAAGACGGCGGGCGCCTGGCCCAGGCCCTCGACGGCGCCGGGAAGGACCGCGAACCAGGCCCCGGCGGGAGGCGCCGCAAGAAGGAGGGTCAGGAGAACGAAGGCGCGGCGCATGGTGGACCTCCTCGTCCGGGGACGACGGCGTGGATGGACGGGCAACGGCTGACGGACCGAACCGCGGGACCGGGAGCGTGACGCAGGATCTTTCGTGAATATGTTGCGATCACGTCTCAGTTGTCAAGGCTCGTCTGTACCGCACACGCTCTCGCGAGGATGGCGAGGACCGCTCCGGCCCGGAAAGCCGAAGGCCCCGGGGCGGGATCGCCCCGGGGCCGGAACGCCGCACGGCGGGGAAGTGACGGGGCTTCGCTACCGGCTTCCGCGGCTCACCATGAGGTCGAGGTCCTCCTTGAGGCTCTGGAGGTCCTCCTCGTGCTCGACTTCCTGCTCGAGGATCGTGAGCGCCATGTTGTACGTCACCATGTCCTTGTCCTTGGTGGCGTCCATCAGCTTCTTGTAGGTGTCGATGGCGCACTGCTCACCCGCGATGTTCTGGTCGAGGAGCACGGCGACGTACGCGTCGGCCGGTGCGTCGTAGGCGCACGGGCTCTGGGCGAACCAGTCCTTCGGGTCGAGGACCGGCGTCCCGCCGAGCTGGATGATCCGGCCGGAGAGAAGCGTCGCGTGGCCCAGCTCCTCCGTGGCGTGGAGCGTCAGCTCTGCGGCCACCGCGTCCTTCATGGGGCCCTTGATGAGCTTCGCGCCGAGCCAGTACTGGTAGTAGGCGAGCCACTCGCTCGCGTAGGCGGCGTTGAGCATCTTCAGGAGCTCGTCGACGTCGAGCCCGACGATCTGGCGTCCTCTGGTTCCCATCGTGTCCTCCATGGTGGTACCGGGGCTCGCCGAGGGGCGCCCCGGTCCGTGCGATGCAAGGATATTCCCCTGCCGCGGCGCGGGAAGGCGAGGGGCCGTGCACGCCGACGGCGACGAGGCGCGCGCCTACCTCGAGGCGGCCGGTCGAGACTCGGAAAGGACGCGCGCGCGGACGATCGCGACGGGCGGCTCGAGGGCCTGCCCCTTCGCGGGAGAGTCCCAGATCCGGCGGACGACGTCCATTCCGCGGACGACGCGGCCGAACGCGGCGAAGCCCTGGCCGTCGGGGTTGCGGGCGCCGCCGAAGTCGAGCGAGGGCTGGGCGCCGACGCAGATGAAGAAGTCGCTCGTCGCCGAGTCGGGCGTGTCGCGGGCCATCGAGAGCGCGCCGTCGACGTGGGAGAGGCCGGTGTCGCGGGTCCGCTCGAGGGGGATCGGCGGCCGGTCGAGCTTCTCGCGGCCGGGCGGCACCCCGGCCTGGATCACGTCGATCTTCACCTTCTTGCCCGGCTGGTTTCCGGGCGTCACCGTCCGGTGGAAACGGCCGCCGTCGTAGCTCCCGCCCTCCACGTACCCCAGGAAATTCCGGGCGGTGACCGGCGCGTGCTCGACGTCCACGATGAGCTCGATCTCGCCCAGGGCGGTCTCGAGGACGACGTGGACGCCGGCCTTCGCGGTTGCCGGTTGCGTCGCCGCGGCGGATGCGAACGCGGACGTGAAGAGGAGGACCAGGGGGGCGAGGGCGGGCATGTGCACGGTCCGGGATTCTCGCCCGGCCCCTATCATCGGTGCATGATCTCCTTCGGAAAGGTCTCGGTCCGGGTCACGCTTTTCCTCGCGGCGTCGGCTGGCCTTCAGGCCTGTGCCTTCGCGTCCTCCGCACCCGAGCGCGCGGTCGAGGACCGCTCGGGAGCCACCCGGTCGCTCCGGGCCGACGTCGAGGAGGCGATCCGCGGGTTCGAGGGGATCGTGGGCGTCTACGCCCGGCGCCTTGGCGAGACGGAAGATGTCGCGATCCGCGCCGACGAGGCCTTCCCGACGGCCTCGCTCGTGAAGGTCCCGATTCTCCTCGGGCTTCTCGACCGCGTCGAGAAGAGGGAGGTCTCGTGGACCGAACCCCTCACCTTCACGAAGGAGCGGGTCTACCCGGGCGAAGACCTCCTCGGGAGGTTCGCGGAAGGCGAGCCGGTGACCGTCCCGGAGCTCGTCTTCCTGATGGCGTCGATGTCGGACAACTCGGCCAGCCTCTGGTGCCAGGAGCTCGCGGGCGGGGGGGCGTCCATCAACGCGTGGCTCGACGGCAGGGGCTGGAAGGTGACCCGCGTGAACTCCAGGACGCCGGGGCGCGAGAAGGAGCGCGACGCGTGGGGCTGGGGACAGACGACACCCCGCGAGATGGCGGAGCTCCTCGTCGCGATCCGAGAGCGCCGGGCCGTCTCGTGCGGCGCCGACGCGTACGCCGACCGCGTCCTCGGGAGGTCTTTCCGGGTCGACGAGGCGCTCTCCTCCATCCCGCCGTCGGTCCACGTCCTCTCGAAGCAGGGGGCCGTGAACGCCTCGCGCTCGGAAGTCCTTCTCGTCTCGGCGCCGTCCGGGCCGTTCGTCCTCTGCGTCATCACGAAGGAGCAGAAGGACACGTCGTGGACGCCGGCGAACGCCGGCTACCGGCTCCTCAGGAAGATCACGGCGCTCGCCTGGGCCCGTTTCGAGCCGGGGCTCCCGTACCCGCCGGCGCTCGACGGGCCGGCATGGCCGACGTGACGCGTCGGGCGGAACATCCGGCCGGACGCGCACTTCCCGACACCGGCGACGCCGCAGGCGTGGGCGCACTCCCGGCCAGACCCCTCGCGCAGCCCCCGCGATCTCCGGTGACGCAATGCCCCGGCCCGCCGACGATGCGTCCGAGCCGACTGATGTAGAGGTGCGGTAGCTCGCCGGCCATGGCCCTCTCGTGACGGCGGTCGGGTTCCCGAGGAAACAGGCTCTTCTACCGAGACAGGCGCCCGGAGCGAGGGACCCGCCCACCTGTGGCACGCGGGATGCCGGTGATCTCGGAGATCGCGACGGCCGTCCGCTTCCGGCGCCGCAAAACGAGGATCCGTTCACGATCACGAATCCGAATCCGGCGAGGCGACCTCTGCGGTCGACTCGAGCGGTCCCCGAGTCCCTCTAGCCCCTCTATCTCCCATCGAAGCAGCCACTTGCGGACGGTCGGGAGGCTGGTTCCGAAGGCCCTGCAAGCTCGACGCCGGCTCGAGCCCTCTTCGAGGACGCGTCGCGCCGACAACGCTCGCCTTCGGGGGTCGTTCCTGCTCCTCCACGAAGGTTCTCTCGGGCCACCTCCGTGGGCTCGCTGATGCTTCGCGACCCCAGTTTCCCCGGAGACCCAGGTGAACAACGTCCTGGGCAGCTACAGCGAGCGCCCCCGCCAGGCGGGCGGGCGCCGCGCGAGGAAGGCGTCGATCCCCTCGGCGGCGTCCTCGAGCCCCATGTTGCAGACCATCCCCTCCGAGGCGGTGGCGTAGGCCTCGGCCAGGGGCTCGTCGACCTGGCGGTAGAAGAGGCGTTTCCCCAGAGAGACGACCGCCGCGCTGTGAGAGGCGATCCTGCGGGCGAGGCGTTCGACCTCGGCGTCGAGCTCCGCGGCCGGGACGACGCGGTTGACGAGCCCCCAGCGCTCGGCGGTCGTCGCGTCGATGGAATCGCCGGTGACGAGGAGCTCGAAGGTGCGCTTCCGGGGGAGGTTCCTCGCAACGGCCACTCCCGGCGTGGTGCAGAAGATCCCGGCCCTGATGCCGGGGAGGGCGAACGTCGCGACGTCGGCGGCAACGGCCAGGTCGCACGTCGCGACGAGCTGGCATCCCGCCGCGACGGCGGCGCCCTGGACGCGCGCGATCACGGGCTGGGGAAGCGCGACGAGCGCCGTCATGACCTCGCGGCAGGCGTCGAAGAGGTTCACCCGGAACTCCGGTGAAGGGTCCGCGCGCATCTCGGCGAGGTCGTGCCCCGCGCAGAAGTGCCTCCCCGCGCCGGCCAGGACCACGACGCGGGTGGAGGCGTCGTCGCGCAGCGCCGCGACCTCGGCGCGGAGCGCCTCGAGCATCCCGGTGGAAAGGGCGTTGAGGCGGTCGGGGCGGTCGAGGGTCAGGGTCGCGATTCCGTCGAGGTCGGATCGCCGGACGAAGGGGGACGGGGCCTCGTTCATCGGGTCATCTCCTCATCGTGCGCGGCGCAGACGTTACACCGGCGAACCCGTGTCCCCACATGCCGAACGGACCCACCGGGGGCACGCGGCGGACCCGGGGACGTCGACGCCCCCCCCTCATCCCTCCCCGGTCCTTCCGGGAGAGGGGTCGCCGCGAAGAAGAAGGCCCGGGGACCGAAGTCCCCGGGCCTTCAGCGGGTACCGAGGAATCGCGGGGTCAGCTCTTCGGGGGCTTCGGCGCCTCGGCCTTCTTGGCGCAGGACTCGGCGCACTTCGCCTTTTCTTCGGGCGTGCACTTCTTGGCGTCCTTGCAGGTGGCCGGGTCGCACTTCTTGTCGGCGGTCGCCGTGCCTTCCTTCTTCGCGCAGCAGGTCGCCTTGTCGGCGTGGCCGGCGCAGTCGGCGGCGAGGGCGGCCGGGGCCGCGAAGAGGGCGAAGGCGAGGGCGAGGGAAGCGATCTGGCGCATGGGGTCTCCTTGTTCGGTACTCTGGTTCCAGGGAGGTGGCCGCTCGGGGCGTCCACGGTGAAGATCGGCGTGCGGACGAAGGGCGTGTGTCCGCTCTCGCGGGGCGGGGGAAGGGTGTCCCGCCGCCGCGCCGATCAGTTCCGGAAGGTGCAGGCGAGGAGCTGAACGGGAGGGGATGAGCCCTTCACGGCCATCCGGCGGTTGACGGAGGCGGAGCGGGAGGGCGCCGCGGCCGCGGCCTCGGGAGCCGAGGTCGTGGGACCATCCGAGCGGGGCCCCCGGGTCTCCTGTGCCGATTCGCCCGGAGGGAGGGCCGCCAGGGAGCAGCAGGTCGCCGCCCGGGCCGGGGCCGTCGGGCCTGACGGGCGTCCCTCCCTCGGACAGGACGGGCAGGACGTCGGCGTCGTTTCCGGGCAGCAGCCCGCGGGCGCCGCCGCCATGGGGGCGGGGCAGATCGCCTCGACCGGCGGCGACGCGGCGAGCGGGAGCAGGCCGGTCGCGAGCGCGAGGGCGACGAGCGGGCGGACCAGAAGCCGGTGCCTCATTGGCGTTCCGGGAGGACTATAGAAGATCCGTGCCAGGCCGCGAACCCCGTCGGATCGCCCGCGCCCCGGCAGACCGGAGCGGCCCGGGAGCTCCCGTTCACTACCGGATCACGTCGAGGTCCTTTCCGTCGACGATCTCGCCGTCCCACTCTCGGCGGATCTCGGCGAGAAGGGTCTCGCGGGGCGCTCCCATGAGGAGCTGGTGCGTCAGGACGAGCGTCCGTGGTCGGACTTTCGCCGCGAGGCAGCCGAGGTCGGGGCCGGAGGTGTGGTACCGGGCGTGGTAGGCGCGCCAACCGGGCGTCCTGTTCCGCCAGCCCGCCTCGCAGTAGACCTCGTGAACGAGGATGTCCGCTCCCCGCGCGTGCTCGACCATCGCCTCGTCGTACGTGGTGTCGCCGCTCACCACGATCACCTTGTCGCGCGCCTCGAAACGGTAGCCGTAGGCCTCCGCGAAGGAGCCGTGCTTCACCGGGAAGGCGACGACCCTCACGTTCCCGTCGCGGTAGACCTCTCCCGGCCGGACCTCTACCGGCTTCACCTCGTACGAACCGGGGTTCGACGGCTCGCCGCCGCGGAAGCGGACGTCGCGATCCACCCGCCACGCTTCGACGATCTTCTCCGTCATCGCGCGGAGCCCCTTCGGGCCGTAGACCTGGAGCGGCTCCGTCCGCTCGAGGACCCCCGGGGTGAGGAGGAGGTCGGGGTAGCCGAGGGTGTGGTCCGAGTGGAGATGGGTGACGAAGGCGCGGTTCAGGTCCTCGACGCGGATCCCCGCCTCGACGGCGCGCCGGACGACCCCCGTCCCGCAGTCGACGAGATAGGGGCGGCCGCCGGAGACGATCGCGAGCGCCGGCCCCTGGCGGTCGGGCGTCGGGTTCGGGGTCCCGGTGCCGAGGAGGATCACGCGCGTGTCGGGATCGTCGGCGGGGAAGGTGACAGCGCCGAGGAGGAGCGCGAGAAAGAGGCCTCGGAGCATCGCTACCTCGCGGGCTCGCCGCCGCCCCGCGCGATCGGCCTCGGAGCCTTCGTCGCGCGGACAGGCGTCGCGACGGGCTTCTCGATGAGCCGCCGCTCGACCGGCGACGAGAGGACGATCGACGTCGAAGTCGTTCCGAACGGCGTCAGCCGGTCGATGAGCGTCTCGAGGTGCGCCACGGAAGCGACGGCCACCTTCATGATGAAGGAGTCGGCGCCAGTTCCTCTGTGACACTCGAGGACCTCGGGCATGGCGCGAACGACCGCGGTGATGCGGGGGAGGACGTCGCCCACGGCGCTGATCCGGATCATCGCGAGCATGGGGAGACCGAGCTTCTTCAGGTCGAGCTCGGCGCGGTACGCCGTGATCACCCCCGCGGCTTCGAGGTTTCGGACGCGCTCGGCCACGGCGGGCGTCGACAGGCCGACGCGGCGGCCCAGCTCGGCGAAGCTGAGGCGGGCGTCGAGCTGGAGCTCCTTCAGGAGCTCCCACCCCTTCGCGTCGAGGAGCTTCGAGGACGGTGGCGAGGTCATCTCTTCCGCTTCGCAGGCACGTCGCGGCCGTTCTGATGAAGGACGAGCAGGTCGACCTGGCCTTCGGGCCCCTTCACGAAGGTGATCCGGGCATCGACCACCTTGTAGAAGAACTCGGTCTCGGAAGTCGGGAAGACCTCGAACTTCTGCTGTCCGGTCGCCTGCACCATCAACCGGTCCCCCTCGCGGGTGACGGTGAGGACGAAGGTGGGTGCGAGCTCGTAGGCGCCCGCGTAGGTGTCGTAGAGCGCCGGATTGACCTTGAGCTCCTTCGGCGCCGCCGGGACGTCGGCGACCCGGACGGCCCGCTCCGGCGTGTCCGTGCCGTTGGCGTACATCAGCATCTCGGTGGCGCGGCCGTCGGGCCCGGTCTCGAACCGGAACGTCGTGAGCGAGTTCTCGTAGAAGAACTCGGTCGCCGACCTCGGCTTCGCCTCGACGCTGGCCCCTCCGGACCGCTGCGTGAAGATCCGCCCCCCCTCGACGGTCACCGCCCGCCGGGAGTCCTTGTCGATCTCGTAGACGCCCGCGTACCGGGCCAGGACCTCCGGCGCCACGGCCACGGCCACGTTCTCGGGGAACGGGTCGCCGAGGACGAGAGCGGCCATCCTGCGCGCCACGATTCCCGGGTCGGTGTTCGGTGCGTCGCTGTTGCAGAGGACCGCGACGAAGACCCGCTCCTTCGGGATCCTGAGGACGTAGGTCGAGAAGCCGAAGATCCCGCCGCCGTGCTCGACGGCCGCCCGGCCGCGCAGGCTGCTCACGCCCCAGCCGTAGCCGTACGCCGTCGCCTTGCCGTCCGCGAGGACGTACGGCGTCCACGCCTTCTCGAGCGACGCCTGCTTGGCGAGCTTCTCGGTGTAGAGGGCGGCGTCCCACGCCGCGAGGTCGTCGACGGTCGACACGAGCCCGCCTGCCGCGTGCGGCTGCGTCATGCTGAGGTACCTCGCGTTCGCGTCGCCTCCGGGCCTGCGGGAGTACCCGCGAACCCGCCGCGGGATGATCTCCTCGTTGCCGCCGTAGGTCGTCGACGACATGCCGAGGGGGGCGAAGATCCGGCGCTTCAGGAAGGTGGCGTAGGAGGTGCCCGAAGCCTTCTCGATGATCGCGCCGAGGAGGATGTAGCCCGAATTGTCGTAGCTCCATCGCGTCCCGGGCGCGAACTCCATCGGCTCCTTCTTGAAGCCGTCGATCAGCTCGGTGAGCGTCATGTCGGCCTGGATCTTCGTCGCCATCCAGCCGGGCATCCCGGTGTAGCTCTGGATTCCCGACGTGTGGGTCAGGAGGTGCTCGACCGTGATGACGTGCCCCTGCGTCGGGTAGTCCGGCAGGAACTTCGTGATCGGGTCGGAGAGCGCGAGCTTTCCCTCCTCGGCGAGCATCAGGATCGCCACGGCCGTGAACTGCTTCGTCACCGACCCGAGCCGGAAGACCGAGTCCGTTCTCAGCGGGACGTCGAGCTCGAGGTCGGCCATGCCGACGGCCTTGCGGTAGACCAACTTGCCGTCCCGGACGGCGATGACGGCGGCGCCGGGGCTGCCGGGCAGGTAGGACTTCTTCACCAGTGCGTCGAGGGCGTCGCTGGCGGTGCCCGGTGCCGCGCTCCCCGGCGCGGGTGAGGCCCCGCCCGGGCGTGCGAAGGTCAGGGCGCAGAGCGCCAGGGTCGCGAGCTTCGCCGTCCCGCGGATGAAGGCTTCCCTCATGTCGGCTCCTTCTGGTGGACCTCTCGCCCCTCGCGATGGCGTCGCTTCGAAGGGTATGAGGTCATTTCTGCATTCTACCTTCCGAACGTGATTCGATTCCTGAAAAAGCCTTACGTTCGGCATTCCTCGCCCCCCCCTCGCTCTGGAAGAATCTCCCCGTTCAGGAGGACGAGACATGCCGCCCACCACACCTCTCCACGAACCCCACAAGATCAAGACGGTCCGGCTGGTCGCCTTCCCGACCCTCGAGGAGCGGAAGCGGAACCTCTCCCGGGCGCACTTCAACACCTTCAACCTGGTTCCGTCGCAGGTCTCGTTCGACATGCTGTCGTACGGGACGAGCGCGATGAGCCAGGACCAGATCGCCGGCCAGCTCGTCGGCGACGAGGCCTACGCGGGCGCCCGCAACTTCGACACGCTCGTCAACGCCGTGAACCGCGTCCTCGGACACACCTACGTCTGCCCGACGCACAACAGCCTCGGCGCGATCAAGCTCCTCGTCACGACGATCATTCCGAAGGGGTCGCTCGTTCCGAGCAACTCCGTCGGCCGGGTCGACGTCTGGACGCCGCGCGCGATCGAGATTGCCGACGTCCGCGACCGGTACGAGCCCGTCTTCACCGGGAACGTCGACGTCCCGAAGCTCGACTCGCTGCTGTCCCAGCAGAAGGCCGCCGTCGTCCTCCTCCAGTCCTTCGCCGACGGCCAGCACCCCTTCAGCCTCGCGAACCTCCGCTCCGTCCGCGCCACGGCCGACCGGCACGGCCTGCGCCTCGTCCTCGACGTCTCCCGCGTCATCGAGAACGCCTGGTACATCCAGCGGCACGAGGCGGGGCAGGCCGAGCGGTCGATCGCCGACATCGTCAAGCAGATCGCCAAGACGGCCCACGTCGTCCTCCTCGACGGCGCGCAGGACCCGAAGTCGAACACCGGCGGCCTTCTCGCCACGGACAACCCGGCGGACAACGAGCACTTCATGAACGAGGTCGTCCTCTACGAGGGGCTCCACACGTACGGCGGCATGGCCGGGCGGACGATGGAGGTCTTCGCGCGCGGCCTCTCCGAGATGTGCGCCGAGGACGAGGTCCAGTGGGTCATGCACCAGACGGAGCGCTTCACGGCGCGCCTGCGCGAGGGGGGCGTCCCGCTCGAGCGGGGCTGCGACGGCGCCTACATCAAGGCCGACGAGTTCCTCCCGCACGTCCCCGACTTCCCCGAGCAGGCTCTCGCGGCCGCGCTCTACCAGTCGGCCGCCGTCCGGACGGTCGTTCCCGGACGAAAGGGGCACGACCACCTTCTCCCGGTTCAGATCCCGCGCCTCGCGATGACGAACTGGCAGCTCGACCAGGTCGCCGACGCGGTCCTCTCCCTCTTCCGCCAGCGCGACAAGGTGGCGCCGCTCGACGTCGAGGCGGACAGCCCCTGGAACGACCAGCTCCGCTTCCGGTCGGTCTACGCCGACCTCGCCACCTACGAGTTCGACTGCTACCCGTTCGTCATCCACACGACCGAGCCGATCGGAATGACGACCCGCGAGCAGCGCGAGAAGGCGGTCCGCGAGGCGGGCTGGAACACCTTCCTCCTCCGCTCGGCCGACGTGACGATCGACCTCCTCACCGACTCCGGCACGACGGCGATGTCGACCGAGCAGTGGGCGGCCTACGACGGCGCCAACGCCACCCCCGCGACGAGCGAGGCGTACCACCGCTTCGTCGGCGCGATGCAGGAGATCTACGGCTACCAGTACATCCTCCCGACGCACCAGGGGCGCGCGGCCGAGCACATCCAGAGCGAGGTCCTCATCAGGCCCGGCCAGTACGTCCCGGGGAACATGTACTTCACGACGACGAAGGCCCACCAGGAGCTGCCGGGCGGCATCTTCGTCGACATCATCGTCGACGAGGCCCACCAGCCCGAGAGCGAGTTCCCCTGGAAGGGGAACATCGACCTGAAGAAGCTCGACGCGATCGTGAAGGAGCACGGCGCGGCGAAGGTGGCCTACATCTCCTTCGAGCTCTCCGTGAACATGGCGGGCGGCCAGCCGGTCTCGATGGACAACCTTCGCGAGGTCTACGCCTACTGCCGCCCGAAGGGGATCCCGGTCCTCTTCGACGCGACGCGCGCCGTCGAGAACGCCTACTTCATCCAGAAGCGCGACCCGCGCTACAGCAACACGCAGATCCGCGACATCCTGCGCGAGATGATGGCCCACGGCGACGGTTGCACGGTCTCGGGGAAGAAGGACTTCCTCATCAACATCGGCGGCCTGCTCGCCTTCAAGGACAACGCCGAGTGGGCGCGCCTCGCCGAGGAGAAGCTGCGGATCTACGAGGGGGGCGTCCACGACGGCGGCCTCCCGGCGGCCGACCTCGCGGCGATGGCGCGCGGCGTCGAGGAGATGCTCGACGACCGCTACATCCGGACCCGCGTCGAGCAGGCGGCGTGGCTGGCGGCCCGGCTCGTCGAAGCCGGCGTTCCGGTCGTCGCCCCCACCGGGAGCCACGCCGTCTTCGTCGACGTGAAGCGCTTCCTGCCGCACGTCGACCAGGACGAGTACCCGGCCCAGCGCCTCGCCTGCGAGATCTACCTCGAGACGGGCGTCCGCGTCATGGAGCGCGGCAACGTCTCGAAGGGGCGGGACAAGAACGGGAAGAACTACCGGCCGGCCCTCGAGCTCGTGAGGCTCACGATCCCGCGGCGCGTCTACTCCAACGAGCACATGCGGGCCGTCGCCGACGGCATCGCGCGGCTCTACAAGCGCCGAAACGAGATCAAGGGCCTCAAGTTCGTCTACGAGCCGCCGGCCCTCCGCTTCTTCCAGGGGCGCTTCGAGCCCCTTCCCTGACCCTCCTTCCCCCGACTCGCGCGGACGGGGTCCGAGCCCCCGCCCGCGCCGGGCCGAAGGACGGGCGGGGGGCCGGCACGGGCTCGCGTCAGGGTGCCGGCGGCCGGAGGCGGATGTAGGCGACGCTGTCGTCGTTCAGGGTGATCTCGGCGTCGTTCCCGTCCCGGCGGTACGAGAGCGAGGCCCCTGTGCGCTCGTGCCCGAGGGAGATCACCCCCGAGCCGGACGGCCGATAGTGTCCAAGGCTCTTCGACGGCTTCCCGAGGACCGCGCGCACGTCGGCTTCGTTCATCCCCGACGAGATCACGGATTCGCCTCCGGCGTCGAGCCGGTTCCCGAGCACTTCCGTCACCCTGTGGGTCTTCGTGTCGACGGTGACGACCATGTCGGAGAAGCGCTGCCACTGGAGCGACTCCCGGCCGTACCCGGCCGAGTCGCGTCTCTCGGGCGAACCGAGGAGGGCGACGACCGCCTCCGCGGACTGCCCGGGGGAGACGCCCCTGATCGTGAGAGGGGCCGTCCCGGTGTAGGGGCTGCAGAAGGAGGCCGGCTCGGTGACCTTCCGATAGCAGCCACCGAGGGCGGCCATTAGGAGGAGCGCCGCCAGCCGGATCGCCGGCCGCGAGAGGGAGGGGGGGATGGTCGGCGAGCTCACGCGCCGAGTGTCCATCGAGGCCTCCTCGCGCGGCAAGCGGCGGGCGAACGCCTCGCTATACTCGCGCGATGAGAACGCACGCTCTCCTTGCCGTCTCGCTCGTCGTGGCCGGCGGCTCCGCGGTCGCCCCGGCCCAGCAGGGTCTCCCGTCCGACTGGGACAAGAAGGTCTCGGCCGTCGTCGCGGAGCCCATGCGCGCCGAGAGGGTGACGGAAGGAGGCCGGCGGTTCGATGCGAGGCGTCTGGCGTCGCTGGAGGCGATGAAGGCCGCGAACGCGGAGATGAGGTCGGTCTTCCTGAACCAGGCGGCGACGGAAGGCAACCGCCGGCTCTCCCTCAACGTCCTGCGCGACGACCGCCGGAAGGCGACGCTGGCGGCGGTCGACACGCTCCTCGAGATGAGGGGCCTCGTCTCGCAGAAGGAGTGGAAGGCGATCTGGCCCGAGGGCTACTTCGCGATGCCCATCCCCGGACAGCTCCTCGCCTTGAAGGTTCAGGAGGCGCTCCCGGCGGTCGTACCGGACCCGGCGCGGCTGAAGCAGGCGCAGGACGTGGCGGCGGGTCTCGTGGCCGCCGCGAAGTCGGACGAGGCGGCGCGCAGGAAGTCGAGCGGCAAGTTCACGAGCCTTCTCGAGCGCTACGAGAGCGAGCGCGACGAGTTCATCGACCTCGTGAACGACCTCGAGAAGACGCAGGCGAAGGCGGACGCCGCCCTGATCGACGGCGGCGGGAAGCTCCAGAAGGTTCTGTCGCCGGAAGAGTGGTCCGCGCTCGTGAGCCGCGTCACGCCCGCGGGGTCCTGACGCGGCCCGGGCCCGGCGGGATCACCTCCCGAGAACCCCCGTGAACCTCTGGAAGCTCCTCTGGGACTTCGACCCGAACGGCCTCCTCGTCCTCGACGGAAGCCTGGTCGTGAAGCTCGTCAACCCGGCCCTCTGCCGGATGCTCAGGGGCGAGCCCGGGTCCCTCGTGGGCCGGCCCGCGGGCGAGCTGCTCGGGGACGTCTCCGATTTCCGGCGGGCGCTCCACGAGCAGCGGGAGGTCCTGGGCGAGGAGGTCCACTACCCGCGGTACGACCTCCACGTGAGGAAGGTGATCTTCCCGGTGCCGGGGGAGGACGTCGTCGCGGGGATCTTCGTCGACGTGACGCGCGAGCGGAAGCAGGCCGAAGAGCTCGAGGCGCTCCGGCGGAAGGCGGCGCGGGAGGTCCGGAACGTCGTCGACGAGCAGATGCGCGTGGCGCAGGAGATCGCGGGCCTGCTCGGTGAGCGGACCGCCGAGACGAAGGTGAGCCTCCTGAGGCTCCTCGCGCTCCTCGGCCCCGACCGTGACTGACGCGCCGGCCTTCTACGACGTCCACGCGGAGAGCCTGGTCCGCCACGGCGAGGAGCTCTGCGGCGACCAGGTGGAGACCGTCCGGCTGCGGGAGGAGACGATCGTCGTGATGGCCGACGGCCTCGGCTCCGGCGTGAAGGCGAACATCCTCGCCCGGCTGACGTCCGTCATCGTCGCGACGATGCTCCGGCACGGCGTTTCGCTCCGCGAGGTCATCGAGACCGTCTCGAGCACGCTGCCGGTCTCGCCGGAGAGGGGCGTGGCCTACGCGGCCTTCGCCGTCGTCCGCGTCCGCCACGCCGACGGGCGCTTCCAGGTGGTGGGCTTCGACACGCCTCCCCCGGTCCTGCTCAAGGGGGCGCGCCGGGAGCACGTTCTCATGAAGACGGAGACGGTGTCCGGCAAGCGCCTCGAGCTGGGCGAGGGCCGGCTCGCCCCGGGCGACTTCCTGGGCGTCATGAGCGACGGCGTGATGTACGCGGGCCGAGGCCACCTGATGAACCTGAAGTGGGGCTGGGACGAGATCGCCGCCAGCCTCGAGGCCTCCGTCCAGGCGAGGAACCCTTCGGCGGAACGGCTGGTCAAGGACGTGATCCGGGAGACGCGCCTGAGGTACGGTGCGGAGGTGGGTGACGACGCGACGTTCGTCGGAATCCTGGCCCGGGCGCCGCGCCGGGTGATGGTCCTCACCGGGCCGCCGCTGGAGAAGGCGGCGGACGCGGCGGTCGCCCGGAGGCTCCTTGCCTTCGACGGGCGCAAGGTCGTCTGCGGCGGGACCACCGGCAACATCGTGGCGGACGTCCTCGGCGAGGTGGTCGAAACGGACGAGAGCACGGCGCGCGAGGACCTCCCGCCGATCGGCGAGCTCCGGGGCGTCGACCTCCTCACCGAGGGGATCCTGACCCTGGCCCGTACGCTGAAGCTCCTCACGGAGCACGCCCGGGACGGCCGCCGCCTGCCGACGGACCGGAACGGCGCGACCCTCCTCGCCGACGAGCTCCTCCGCGCCGACACGATCCTCTTCCTCGCCGGCGAGAGTACGAACCCGCACTACCAGAATCCGCTCCTTCCGAAGAGCGTCTCCATCCGCCAGAACCTCGTGATGCAGATCGCGGAGGTCCTCGTCCGGCTCGGGAAGGACGCGAGGATCGAGTGGTGCTGACGCCGTCCCGGCGCCCCGGCGCGGGGCGGACGGAACCGCTGAGGGTGATCCTGGGAGAGAATGTGGACTCGACGAGAACCGGTCGCCCGATTCCCCGGACCGGGGAGCGGGACTTCACACGGCGGTTCCGCCCCAGGAGGTACAGGCTCATGACGTTCGCGAAGCTCCAGGGTGCCGTTTTCACGGCGTTCCTCGCGGCCGTGCTCGCGGCTCCTTCCGCCGCAGTCGCCCAGGAAACGGCCCCCCCGGCTCCGTCCGCCGCCGCACAGGTGGCCGCTCCGGTCGCCCCGCCGGCCCCGAGGCCCTACGAGGAGGTCCTCAAGCTCTGGAAGGGAAACCTCTCCGAAGATTTCATCAAGCGGCGGATCGAGGCCAGCGGGACCGTCTACCAGCTCTCCGCCGACGACATCATCGCCTGCAAGGCCGCGAACCTCCCCGAGTCGATCATCGAGGCGATGCTCGCGACGGAGACGAAGCGGGCGTCGACCCCGGGCGCCGCGCCGCTCGCGGCCGCTCCCGCCGCGGCGTCCGCCGCTCCCGCGGCCGTCTCCATGGCCCGTGCCGCGGGCGTGCCGGCCCAGGCGGTGAACCTTGCGGCGATGGCCGACCGCACCTGGGAAGGGATCGTCCGCCGCAACGACGGCGTCGTCCTCTTCAAGAGCCGCTGGGACGACGGAAAGCTCTCGTTCAAGGACCAGAAGCTCTCCTGGTTCGACGCCGACGAGGAGAAGAAGAACCTGATCATCACGGGGAAGGGCGTGAAGGAGCAGTTTCTCGTATGCCTCAAGGGGTCGAGCCCCGACCCCGAGTGCTTCGAGTGGGGCGTGAAGACGGAGGCCGGCGAGTACCGCTTCCGCGACGTCGCCTGGGAGCGCTCCGACAGCCAGAAGCCGCGGGAGATCTTCGAGTTCTTCAAGGCGATCTACCCGACCCTCGTCTCGGCGACCTATCCGGCCGAGAAGAAGTAGCCGTCCGGGCCCCCCCGGGGTGCCTCGCGGCGCCCCCTTTTCGACGCCCTCTCCAGCCGGGAGAGGGCGTTTGCGTTCCGGCCGTCCGATTCGGCGCCGAGAACGCTTGCCGCGGGCAAACAACCCATGTTACACCTCCGCCGTGCCCACGCGACGGCCACGCCTTCCCGCGACCTCAGCGCCCCGCTGGGGCGTCGAGCTGACGCGGATCGAGGTCCTGCGTCTCCGCGAGGTCCTCCGGCTCGCGGGCCTCTCCATCACCGCCTCCCGCGTCGCCGTCCTCTGGGGTCTCCAGCGGGCCGGCGCCCCGGTCACCCTCGCCGAGCTCTCCGAGCACTTCGAGAGGAAGGGCTGGACGCGCACCGCGGTCTCGCGCGCCGTGAACGACCTCGTCGCCGCGAAGCTCGTCACGCGGAACGCGGCGGCCGGCCGTGCGGTCCAGCTCCTCGCCGCGGCTCCCGAGCCGCCGCTCCCGGACGGTACGGAGTACTACCTCTGCGAAGGGTGCTCGGTGAACGAGTGCCTCGAGGACGCCCACGTCGTCGGCTCGGGGCCGGGCAGCGGGCCGAAGGCCCTGCCGAAGCCGGAAGTCGACGCCATGGTCGATCACCTCTGCCGCCGCCGCGAAGAACGCGAGAGGGCGGCGCTCCCGGTCCGGGTCCGCTGAGTTCTCCCGTCCGTCAGCAGATCCGGGGGAGCTGGTCGCCC
Organism: uncultured Holophagales bacterium; assembly: GCA_964575465.1. GTDB lineage: Bacteria > Acidobacteriota > Thermoanaerobaculia > UBA5066 > UBA5066 > UBA5066. The sequence goes on from CAZNSS010000003.1 coordinate 24,708, forward strand.
GTCAGGAGGTCGACGACCCGCCGGCCGCCGACGCGGCTCCTGAGGACGACCCTCCCCGGGTGTTCCGCCGTCACCTCTCCGACGATCGCCGCCTCGGCGCCGTACCGGCTGGTGCGCAGGAGGGCGAGCGCCTCGTCGGCCCGCTCGCGGGCTACGAACGCGAGGAGCTTTCCCTCGTTCGCGACGTAGAGGGGGTCGAGGCCGAGGATCTCGCAGGCGCCGCGAACCTCCTCGGCGACGGGGAAGGCCGCCTCCACGATGTCGGCTCCGACGCCGGCGGCCTTTGCGATCTCGTTCAGGACCGAGGCGACGCCGCCGCGCGTCGGGTCGCGCAGGACGTGGACGTCCCCCGCGAGCGCGTCGAGGAGCGAGGCGACCATCCCGTGCAGCGGCGCCGAGTCGGTCGCCACCGTCGTCCCGAATTCGAGCCCTTCCCGGAGCGCCATGATCGCGATGCCGTGCTGCGCGATCGCGCCCGAGACGAGGATCACGTCGCCGGGACGCGCCCGCCGGGGGGAGATCTCGATTCCCTCCGGCACGACACCGACGCCGGAAACGTTCACGAAGATGCCGTCCCCCTTTCCGCGGTCGACGACCTTCGTGTCGCCCGTGACGATGGAGACGCCCGCGTTCCGCGCCGACTCGGCCATCGACCGGGTGATCCGCCAGAGGTCCTCCATCGGAAGACCCTCCTCGAGGATGAGGCCCGAGGCGAGGGCGAGGGGCTGCGCCCCGCACATCGCGAGATCGTTCACCGTGCCGTGCACGGCGAGCGAGCCGATGTCGCCCCCGGGGAAGAAGTAGGGGCGGATCACGTACGAGTCCGTCGAGAAGGCGAGGCGTCCGGCGGGGACCGCGACGACCGCCCCGTCGTGCATCTCGGAGAGCGCCGCGTTGTCGAACGAGGCCGCGAACATCCTCTCGACGAGCATCTGCGAAAGGCGCCCGCCTCCTCCGTGTCCGAGGAGGATGCTGGGGGTGTCGGCGATCGGGATGGGACAGGAGAGCGCCTGGAGCTTCTCGCCGAGGTCGTCCGACATCCCGTTCACTCCCGTCCGTACGCGTAATAGGCCGCGCAGGCCCCTTCCGAGGAGACCATCGGCGCGCCGAGCGGCTTCGTCGGCGTGCACTCCTTCCCGAAGGCGACGCAGTCCCTGGGCCTGGCGAGCCCCTGGAGGATCGAACCTGCGATGCAGACCGCAGGCTCCTCGGCGGTGACCGTCTCGACGTCGAAGCGCTTCGCCGCGTCGAACCGCTCGAACCGCGGCGTCAGCGCGTAGCCGCTCCGGGGAATGACCCCGATGCCGCGCCACGGCCGGTCGCACGGCGCGAAGACCTCGGCGAGGAGCTTCTGCGCCGGGAGGTTCCCGGAGGGGGAGACGCAGCGGGAGTACTGGATCTCGACGCCGTGGCGCCCCTCCTCGAGGGCCGCGAGCGTCATCCGGATGCCGACCATCAGGTCGAGCGGCTCGAAGCCGGTGACGACGACCGGGATCCGGTACTTCGCCGCGATCGGCTCGTATTCGTGCGTCCCCATGACCGTGCAGACGTGCCCGGCGGCGAGGAACCCCTGCACCCGGTTGGACGGCGAGGACAGGATCGCCTCCATCGCGGGCGGGACGAGGACGTGCGAGACGAGGACCGAGAAGTTCGCGAGGTCGAGCCGCTCGGCCTCGAGCAGCGCCCCGGCGATGGCCGGGGCGGTCGTCTCGAAGCCGACCGCGAAGAAGACGACCTGCCGCTCCGGCGTCTTCTGCGCGAGGCGGACGGCGTCGAGCGGCGAATAGAGCATCCTCACGTCGCCGCCCTGCGCCTTCACCGAGAGGAGGTCCAGCTTAGAGCCGGGGACCCGGAGCATGTCGCCGAAGGAGGCGAACGTCACGTCGGGGCGCCGCGCGATGGCGACCGCGCGGTCGATCAGCTCGAGCGGCGTGACGCAGACGGGGCAGCCCGGACCGTGGACGAGCGTCACGGGCTCCGGGAGCATCCGGTCGAGCCCGTACTTGATCAGCGTGTGCGTCTGGCCGCCGCAGATCTCCATGAGCGTCCAGGGGCGGGTGACGAGGCCGCGAATCGAGTCGGCGACCTTCCGGACGCTCTCCTCGTCCCGGTACTCGTCGACGAACTTCAAGGGGCGTCCGCCTTCGTCGGGCTCTCCGGCCCCGCGAGCTCGCCCATCGTCTCGAGCGCCTCCCAGATGTCGTTCGCGTGCGCCTCGTCGATCTTCGCGATCGCGAAGCCGACGTGGACGAGGACGTAGTCGCCGACCTGCGCCTCGGGCACGTAGGCGAGGCAGATCTCCTTCGTCACGCCGCCGAAGCTGACGACACCCATCGTCATGCCGACGGGGCTCTCGTCGATGCGAACGACCTGTCCGGGAACGCCGAGGCACATGGAGGACCCCCTTCGAAGGCGGGAAGTATAGGGCGGCGCGCCTAGGCGGCCGATGGGGCCGGGGCCGCCGGGAGCGGCGCATCCACCGGCTCTCGTCCGAAGACCCCGGCGAAGTGCCCGACGAAACGGGCCGCCACGGCAGGGACGGACGGCGCGGGGAGATCGGGGCGGGCCTTCTCGAGCGACGTCACGCCGCCGTCGGGGATCCCGCACGGGACGAAGAGGTCGAAGCGCTCGAGCCGCGTCGTCACGTTCAGCGCGACGCCGTGCGTCGTCACCCAGCCGGAGAGGTGGACGCCGATGGCGGCGAGCTTGTCGTTCCCGACCCAGACGGAGGACCAGCGGGCGGGCAGCTCGCTGCGGGCGGCGGTGACGCCGAAGTCGGCGGCGGTGAGGGCGAGGACCTCCTCCAGCCGCCGCACGAACGACCGCACGTCCCGCTCGGCGGCGTCGAGCTTCAGGACCGGGTAGGCGACGAGCTGCCCCGGGCCGTGGAACGTCAGCTTTCCCCCGCGGTCGGAGGGTCGGAGCGCGACTCCGAGGCGCGCGAGCTGCTCCGCGGGGACGTGGAGGTCCGCCGTGCCGGCGTTCCGCCCGACGGTGATGACGTCCTCGTGCTCGAGGAGGAAGAGGGTCTCGTGCCCGCCGGCCCGGACCCGTTCTGCCGCGGCCTTCTGGAGGGCGACGACCTCGTCGTAGGGGCGCGGGCCGAGCGGGAGGAGCGAGACGACGTCGAGGGGGCGGCGCATTCAGCGGAGAATGTAGCAGCCGCCCAGGATTCGCCGGAGAGAGACGTCGGCGAGCTCGTCCGGACGCCTCGGCTCGTCGTGCCCTTCGGGCGGGCGGCCCGACTCCGTCGGCGCGAGGCGTCCCTCGGCCAGGGCCGCCGCGATGGCCGACCCGACGTCGCTCTTCGTCCTCGTCCCGTCGAGAAGCGGGAGCACGAGCCGGTCGAGCGGCTCGAGGTCGGGCGACTGGTGAAGGAGGTTCGAGACGAAGTCCCCGCGGGAGGCCTGGTATCGGGCGACGGGCGAGACCGCGGGCCGCTCGGGCAGCTCCGTGGCAATGCGGACGTCGAGGAGGTGCGTCGAGACGAGCTGCCCCAGGAGGGCCTGCTGGAGCATCCGGGCCAGGACGGGGCGGGGCGGTGCCTCGCCGCCGGTGGAACGCCGGACGGCCTCGCCGAGAACGTGCGTCGTCGCCGCGAAGTCGAGCGTCCCCGGCCAGACGTCCCAGAGGACGTGAATCAGCGTGCGGAGCCTCGGGTCCGAGGTCGTCAGCGTGAGTCCGCCATCTCCCGTGAACCGCTCCTCGCCCGGCGCGAACGGATCGGCGGACGGGTCGACGGGTCGCGCCCGCGTCCGGAACCGGCACCCCTCGAGCCGGTCGGGAACCGGCCCGGGAGCGATCGGGAGGCCGGCGTGGCAGAAGAGGCTCCGCCGGAACCTCGCGTTCCGGAGAAAGTCGAGGTACTGCTCCCGCTCGATCCGGTCGGTCGCGAAGCGGTCGAGAATCTTCCAGACCTCGGGAGAGAGAACCTCGTCCGGGGTCCCCCAGCGCTCCTCCGTCACGTACTGGAGGCCGTGCCGGGCGGCGCGGTCGACCATCTCGGAGAAGTAGACGGGGTTGTTCTCCGTCTCGAGGTCGTCGTGGAGGAGGTACCAGTCCTCGGCCTGGTCGACGTAGTCCGCATGCGACTTGAGAAGCGCCCCCCAGAGGCTCTCCTCGGGCCCGGCGGAGTCGGCGAGGAAGTGCATGAACCCGCGCGCCTCGCGGAGCCGCTCTCTCGGGTCGGAGAGCTTGCGGATCCGGTACAGCATCATCTCCCGGAACATCACGCTCACGTGCCAGCCCGGGTAGGTGTTGTAGCTGAGGTAGAGCATGCCGCGCGGCGACATGCGGCGCGCGCAGACCTCGAGGAGGGCTTCCTGGACGTCCGGGGGGACCCACGAGTAGAGGCCGTGGCCGACGATGTAGTCGAACGATCCGAAGCTCTCGTCGAGACCGCGCAGGTCCATGGCGTGGAAGGTGACGTTCGAGGCGCCGACGGCCTTCGCCATCTCGCGCGCCTCCTCGACCTGGCGCCCCGAGAGGTCGACGCCGACGAACTCCGCGTCGGGCATCGACCAGGCCATCGGGACGAGGTTCGCGCCGCGGGCGCAGCCCAGCTCGAGGACGCGAGCGCCGGCGAGCGGAGGGTGCTCGAGCCCGCGCATCAGCGCCGTGACCGCGAGGATCTCGGGGTGGGTGTTCGAGAACGAGGCCGCCAGGTACGGCACCTCGTCGTAGGACGTCCCGGCGAAACCCTTCAATCGCCCCTCCCCGCCGGGTCCCGGTCCAGCCCGGAATGGAAGAGGGGGCCGCAGCCCCCTCTCGAGTCGCCGTCCAGGAAGCGGCGCAGGCCGTCTTCGGTCATTCGAGCTCGGTGAAGCTTCCGTTCTCGAGGGTCGTCTTGAAGACGCCCATGAAGGCGTCCGCCTCGGCCCCGTCCACGAGCCGGTGGTCGAACGAGAGGGCGACGTAGCCCATCGTCCGGACGGCGATGGTGTCGCTCCCGTCCGGGAGCTCGACGACCTTCGCCCGCTTCTCGATCGTCCCGACGTTCAGGATCGCGACCTGCGGCTGGTTGATGATCGGCGTTCCGAAGAGGGAGCCGTAGACGCCCGGGTTCGTGATCGTGAAGGTTCCGCCCTGGACCTCGTCGGGGAGGAGCTTCTTGGTCCGCGCCCGGTTCGCGAGGTCGTTCGCGGCGCGGGCGAGGCCGACGATCGAGAGGTCGTCCGCGTTCTTGATGACCGGGACGATGAGGCCCCAGTCGAGCGCGACGGCCATGCCGAGGTTGATGTCGCGGTGGTAGACGACGTCGTCGCCCGAGATCGACGCGTTGACGGCCGGCCGGGCCTTCAACCCCGCGATGACGGCCTTGAAGACGAAGGGCATGTAGGAGAGCTTCGTCCCGTGCTGGGCGGCGAAGCGGTCCTTCACGCGCTCGCGCAGCTTCGCGATGGCGGTGTAGTCGACCTCGAAGACGGTGGCGACGTGGGCCGAGGTCTGCTTCGACTCGACCATCCGCTGGGCGATCTTCTTCCGCATCGGCGACATCGCCTCGACGGTGACGTTCGCGCCGGCGGGGAACGCGATGACGGGCGCGGCCGGTGCCGCCTTGGCCGGGGCCGGCGCCGTAGCGACGAGCGCGGGGGCGGGAGCCGGAGCGGGAGCCGCGTGCGCTGCAGCCGGAGCCGCGGCGGGGGTGGCCGCGGGAGCGCCCCCCTTCTCGACG
>CAZNSS010000004.1:0-23174 GCA_964575465.1 uncultured Holophagales bacterium
TCACGCACGGCTTCGTCGTCGCGGGCGACGGCCGGAAGATGTCGAAGTCGATGGGCAATACCGTCGAGCCCGACGAGGTCATCGACAAGCACGGTGCCGACGTCCTCCGCCTCTGGGTCGGCTCCACCGACTACACCGACGACATCCGCCTCAACCAGGAGATCCTCACGAGGACGGCCGAGGCCTACCGGAAGATCCGGAACACCGCCCGCTTCCTCCTCTCGAACCTCTTCGACTTCGACCCGAAGGCGAATGCCGTCGCGCCGGAAAAGCTCGAGCCGTTCGACCGCCTCCTCGTCGCCCGCGCCGCCTTCCTCGTCGCCGAGTGCCGGAAGGCCTACGACCGCTTCGAGTTCCACGCCGTCGCTCGGCGCCTCCGCGAGTTCGCGACCACGGACCTCTCGGCCCTCTGGTGTGACGTGAGAAAGGACGCCCTCTTCGTCCTCGGCAAGGACGACCCCGCGCGCCGCTCGGCTCAGACCGCGGCCTACCGCATCGCCGAGGCGCTCGCCCTCCTCCTGAACCCGATCTGCCCCTTCACGGCCGAGGAGATCTGGGAAAGCCTGCCGGGCCACGAAGGGACCTCGCCGAACCTCGCCACGTGGGACAGCCTCGTCCTCGCCTCGATGGACGACGCGCAGCACGCGGCGTGGGGCCGCCTCCTCGAGGTCCGGGCCGCGTTCGTCGGTGCCCTCGAGCCGCTCCGGCGCGACGGCGTCGTCGGGACGAGCGCGCAGGCCCGCGCCGAGGTGGAGATGACCGCCTCCCTTGCCGCCGACCTCGCGACGACCCGCCTCGACGAGGCAGGCTTCGCCGACCTCCTCATCGTCCCCGAGGTCGTGTTCCTCCCGGCGAAGGCCGAGGGAGAGGCCGGCGCGCCGGGCATCTCCGCTCACGCCGCCGAAGGCGTCAAGTGCCCGCGCTGCTGGCAGGTGAAGCGGGACGGCGACGCCTCCGGCCTCTGCAGCCGCTGCCAGCGGATCGTCGGCGCGTGAGCCCCGTCCGGCTCCGGGCGCTCTACTTCGCCCTCGCGGCGCTCGTCGTCCTCCTCGACCAGGCGACGAAGGTGATGATCCGCGCCTGGGTCCCGCTCCACGACCGGATCGTCGTGATCCCCGGCTTCTTCGACATCACCCACGTGCGGAACACCGGCGCGGCCTTCGGCCTCTTCGCGGGGGCGACGTCCCCGTACCGGCCCATCCTCCTCAACGCCGTCGCCTTCGGCGTCTTCGTCCTCGTCCTCGTCTACGCCTTCAGGAGCCCCGTCCACTGGAAGAGGCTCCAGCTCGCGCTCGCCGGCATCCTCGGCGGCGCCGTCGGGAACCTCATCGACCGGATCGGCGCGGGCTCCGTCACCGACTTCCTCCGCTTCCACGCCGCCGACCGGTGGGAGTGGCCTTCCTTCAACGTCGCCGACAGCGCCATCACCGTGGGCGTCGTCCTCCTCGCGCTCGACATCTGGAAGAACCCCGACGGCGCGCCGACGACGCCGGAGACCTGATGCACCCCGAGCTCCTCCACCTCGGTCCCGTCGTCCTTCCCGCCTACGGGGCCGCCCTCGGCCTCGCCTTCCTCCTCGGCGTCCTCCTCCTCAAGCGTCGTGCGCCGGATTACGGCATCGACCCGGAGACCGCCGTCGACATGGGGATCTGGCTCATCCTCTCGGGCCTCCTCGGCGCGAAGATCCTCCTCCTCGTCGTCGAGGGGCCGGGCTACTACCTCACTTCCTTCCACGGCCTCGTCGAGCTCTTCCGGGCGGGCGGGGTCTTCTACGGCGGCCTCCTCGGCGCGCTCGTCGCGGCCGTCTTCTTCGTCAGGGTGAGGAAGGTCCCGTTCCTCGACTTCGCCGACGCCGCCGCTCCCGGCGTCGCGCTCGGCCAGGCCATCGGCCGCATCGGCTGTTTCGCCGCCGGCTGCTGCTGGGGCGCCCGCTGCGACAAGCCCTGGGCGATCACCTTCACGAGCGCGAAGGCGGGCGAGAACGTCGGCGTCCCGCTGAACGTCCCGCTCCACCCGACCCAGATCTACGAGGCCGTCGGCCTCCTCGCCCTCTTCGGCCTCGTCCTCTGGTTCGGAAAGGGTCGCGCCGCGGGCCGCACCTTCTCCCTCTATCTCGTCGGCGCGGCGATCCTCCGGTTCACGGTCGAGTTCTTCCGGAACGACCCGCGCGGCACCATCCCGTTCCTCGGCCTTTCCACCTCGCAGGGAATTGCCGCCGCCCTGTTCGTCCTCGGAACGGCGATCTACCTCTTCGGCCTGCGGAAGGCCGGAGCCTCTGCCGAGGCGTGAGCGGGGACCCGGAGCGCCCCCGCCGGAGCTTCACCGCCGATCGCGGCGACGACCGCGAGCGCCTCGACCGCGTCCTCCTCCGCCACCTCGCCGACCTCCCCGAGGCCTCCCGGACGAAGGTGCAGGAATGGATCGACGCGGGCCTCGTCACCGTCAACGGCCGCGCCGTCACGAAGACCGCGGCGAAGGTCGCGACCGGCGATCTCGTCGAGACCGTCCTCCCGCCTCCCCCGCCGCCCAAGCCGGAGCTGATCCCGCAGGAGATCCCGCTCTCGATCCTCTTCGAGGACGAGCACCTCCTCGTTCTCGACAAGCCTCCCGGACTCGTCGTCCACCCCGCCGTCGGCCACCGCGACGGCACGCTCGTGAACGCGCTCCTCTTCCGCTCGCAGGAGTGGGGCGGCGAGGCCGACCGCCCCGGCCTCGTCCACCGCCTCGACAAGGACACCTCCGGCGTCCTCGTCGTCGCGAAGAGCGAGGCCTCGCACGCCGGCATGGCGAAGGCGATGAAGGCCCGCACCCTCGTGAAGGAGTACCTCGCCGTCGTCTACGGCCGCACGGCCGTCACGAAGGGAAAGGTCGACCTCCGCATCCTCCGCGACCCGCACGACCGCAAGCGGATGGCGACCTCGAAGACCGAGGGGCGCGAGTCGACGACGCTCTACGAGCGCCTCGGGGAGTCGACGGGAGAGAAGGCCGGCCTCTCGCTCCTCCTCTGCACGCTCGTCACCGGGCGAACGCACCAGATCCGCGTCCACCTCAAGGCGATCCACCACCCCATCGTCGGCGACGCCACCTACGGCTCGCCCCGCTGGAAGGGAATCGCCGACCCGGCCCTCCACGATGCCTGCCGCGACTTCCCCCGCCAGGCGCTCCACGCCCGCCGGCTCGCGTTCGACCACCCCGTCACGCGCCAGCGCGTCGACGTCGTCGCGCCGATCCCGGGGGACATCGCGGGGCTACTGGAGGTCGCGGGGCTCTCCATCTGACGGACCCGCCGGCCGCCGCGACGGCGCGGGCCGTCTCCTCAGCGTCCCCGGTTGCAGCGGGTTTTCTCTCCCGACTCGGCGACGATCCGCTCCCATCGCTCCAGGAGGCCGGCAGGCGCGGCCGAGTCGGTCTCGGGAATGTCGTCCCGTAGAACCCGGACCCTCGCGTCGTAGGTGTCGAGGTACGAGAGGCACGCCTTCGCGTCTCGAACGTCGGGACTCACTGCATAAGCTACGGAGCCGAGAAGGACGACGACCAGTGCGCTCAAGCTGTCGTTGACGTTCTCTCCCGAGGAGACCGCCGACCCCTTTTCGGCCCGGACGAGACGCGCTCGCGACCTCGCGACCCTGGCCCTCACGTCGTTCGCGAGGAACGCCTCTACCCGGGCGTGCAACTCGCGGCACGTCGGGGGACGCTCGGGTTCCGGTTCAGCGGGTGCAGCGCTCTCGATCGGCGGCATGGACGCGGCGAGGGCGACGAGATCGACGCTTCCGAGCGCGAAGCGGGACTGGGGCGGCCCGGTCTCGATCGCGAAGCCTGCCGAGGCTGCCAGGGCGAAAAGGGCGAGAAGCGGGCCGCGCATTCCTCCTCCCATTGCGCCGATCGCGGATGCTTCCTAGAACGTGGTCACTGTCGTACCTGCCGTCAAGGGTGGGTCGTCGCGATTGTGGGCCGTCGTGATTTGCCGTCCCGACCTGTGCCAGATGCGACGCTTCAGCCGGCCGTCCCCACCCTCTTCCACTCCTGCCGTGAGCGGTCGACGCAGTCCTCGATCGAGAGGCCGGCGAACCAGTTGCCGAGGACGGCGAGCCGCTTCCCCGCAGAAAGCCGGTCGATCTCCGCGACGATCGACTCGTGCCCGAGCGCGGGCGACGGGAGGACGGTCCGCTTCTCGACCGGCTCCTCCAGGTCTTCCCGCCGCAAGCCGAGGAGCTTCGTGACGCGGGCAAGCCGCTCTTCGGGCGAGAGGCCGGGCTTGAAGTGGAACGAGAAGGAGCGCCACTCGGGGTCCGGAATCGAGTCGCGGGTGACGGCGGAGTGAAAGACGTCGCTCTTCGGCACCAGGAACATGGACACCGGGATTCGGCTCACCTTCGAGGAACGGACCGCGAACGCGAGGGTCTCGAGGACCGTGTCCTTCACCCGCGATACCTGCGCCGCGAGCTCCGGAGCCGCCCCGCCGAGAACGGCCGCGGCGGCCGACGGCGGCGTCGCGACCGCGAAGACCTCCGCTTCGTGCCGCTCGCCGTCGTCCGCCAGGACCGCCCACCCCGTTCCGTTCGCCGAGAGGCTTGCGGCCGTCCGGCCCGTCGCCACTTCGATCCCATGCTGTTTCGCGAGGACGTCCGTCGCGGCCTGGAGGCCGCCCTTCAGCGAGAAGCTGCGCGGGAAGTCCTTCCGCCGCGTGTCGCGCATCTTGAAGAGCATCCCCGCCGGGAAGTCGTCCGCACGCTGCGACGGTACCGCCGAGAGCATCGGCCCGAGGACCCTGGCGTAGTTCCGTTTTCCGACGATCCGGCCGTAGAACTCGGCGACCGTCTTCCCTTCCTTCTTCGCCCCGAGCATCCGCGGCAGGCTCACCGCCGCCTCGGGCCACGAGAAGAGCCGCAGCAGGACGCCGAGGTTCGATCCCGGGACGAGCCGGTCCCCGTCCAGGAAGCGGAGATGCGTCTTCGCCCGCCGGAGCACCTCGGCGCGCAGTCCGCAGCTCTCGATCAGCTCCGTGAAACCGACGTAGGAGTTGTAGCAGGTGTGCGCGCCCAGCTCGAACCAGTAGCCGCCGGCCGTTCGGTGGGTCGAGAGGCACCCTCCGGGCCTCTCCGCCTTCTCGAGGACGAGGACCTTCCGCCCCGCCCTCGCGGCCTCGTGCGCGAATGTCAGGCCGCTGATTCCACCCCCGACAACGACGACGTCGTGCTTGCTCATGCGCCCCGGAGATTCGCACGGGAGACGTCCGGGCGCGAGGCGCTGCTGACATGTCCATTCTCGAGAGCGATTTGGTGGCAATTCTGAGACGACGTAGCATCGCGGGAAGGGGGACCCCGATGAGAATGAACCGGGCGCTCGTCATCGCGTTGCCGTTGCTTCCTCTCGGCCTCGCCGCCGTTCCGGTCGCCGCGCAGGCGCCGACGATGATCAAGGGAGAGGCGATCCTCGCCCACCCCGCCGGGAAGCTCGCCCTCCGGGCGGCCGAGCTCCTCGCCGCCGGGAAGATCGAAGACGTCATTCGCCTCCGGACCGCCGCCGACCAGGCGGAGTGGAAGAAACAGCCGGCGGCGGAGCGCGAGGACTCGGCCAGGCGGATGAAGGACCGTGCCGCCGACCCGAAGCGCCTCGCCGAAGAGATCCGAAAAGGAGGGGTCCTCACCGTCTTCAAGGACCGGGCCAGTCTCGAGTCGCCCTACGGCGACGGCGGCGAGGCCATGGCCATGTTCACGCTCGACGGGGGCAAGTGGTACGCGTCGCTCGGACCCATGGTCATGGCCGGAGCCGCCGCCCCTGCGAAGGAGGTCCGGATCCCGGGCGCCGACATCCTGAAGCACCCGATTCACGACCTGGCGCTTCAATACGCCGACGCCATCCACTCCGGGGCGCCCGAGGCTTTCCTGAAGCTCGCAAGCGCGAAGAAGCAGGCGGAATGGAAGGCCGAGCCCGAGAGCGAGCGAAAGGCGATCGTCGCCTACTACAGGAAGACCATCCCGAAGAAGGCCGACCTCGCGGCCGGTATTCGCTCGGGCGGAATCCTCATCGTCGAGGACGACTCCCGCGCGACGCTCAACGTCGTGACGACCGAGAGCAAGTCGAACGAACCCGGCGTCGTCCAGGCGACCTCGACCACGGTGGGAATCCCGTTCGTCCTCGAGGGCGGGCAGTGGAGAGTCAACTAGCGAGAAGCTGACCGGGGCGCCGCCAGGCTCCAAAGCGGCGGTCAAAGGCGAGAGAATGTCGCCGTTCGTCCCCGGACAAGCAAGGAGGACCCGATGAAGCGATCCGTGCGCCTCTGCCGTCTTCTCGTCGCGCTGCTCCTGGCGCTCCCCACTCTCGCCACCGCCGCCTGGCGGAGCGAGGGCCCGTTCGTGGCCAACATCTCGGACGTGGCCGTGGACGTCACGAAGCCCGACACGATCTACGTCGCCACCTCCGGGGGCGGCGTCTGGAGAAGCGACGACGGCGGCCAGACGTGGACCCTGCCGGGCGACGGGATGGTCAACCGCGGCGTCCGGTGGATCGAGGTCGATCCCCTCAACCCCGCCACGCTCTGGGCGGGCGTGGAGATCACGGGAGGATCGGGGTTCTGGCGCTCTCCCGACCGCGGCAAGACGTGGGCGAGCGTGAAGGTCGACCCGATGTCGAGCGCCGTGGGGCAACAGATCTCCTTCGCGGCGTCCAAGCCCGGGATCATCTTCGTCCCGTCCACGAACCTGCACTACCGGAGCGCCGACGGCGGTAAGACCTGGCAGAGCTTCCGCGTGCCCGGACAGGACGCCTACGCGTTCGCCGTCGACCCGAAAAACCCGCTCACCGTGTGGGCCGGCGGCCGAGGGTCCGGGCAGTCCATGAGCCGCAGCCAGGATGGCGGCAAGACGTGGAAGCCCTTCGGCGAGGGGCTCCCCGACAACAGCATCAAGATCCTGCGGGTCGCGCCGACGACCCCCGCGACTCTCTACGCCGTCATCGGCTTCGGCCACCTCCACCGGAGCACGGACGCCGGAGCGACCTGGACCGAGCTGGAGCTGGGCCTCCGGGGCACCGACGAGCTCTTCAGCCTCGAGATCGACCCGGGCGACCCGAAGACGCTCCTGGCGGCGACGAAGAGCGGGCTCAAGGTGAGCACCGACGGGGGCGACTTCTGGGCTTCGGCAGGAGACGGGATGGGCAACTACCTCTTCAAGGGGCTCGCCTTCCACCCGGCGAAGAAGGGCACGGTCTACGCGGGAGCGTCGGGGGACGGCTTCTACCGGAGCACCGACGGAGGCAAGGCGTTCGAGGCGTTCGGCAAGGGCCTGGCCGCCGGCTGGGCCGAGCGGATCTACGCCCCGGCGTCCGCCCCGGGCCCGGTCTTCGCACAGCTCAGCGTCGGCCTCTTCCGGATGGACGGCCCGGCGACCTGGACGGAAATCCAGGCTCCGTTCTCGGAGGGCGAGCCCGCGAAGATCGACGGCATCGCCTTCGACCGCGAGTCGCCGAAGAAGGTCTACGCGCACGACTCGTCGAAGTGGTGGCGGTCGGAGGACACCGGGCGCACCTGGACGAAGGTCGAGTCCAAGGGACCGAGCATGAAGGACATGATGAAGGGGCGTATGGAGGAGGCCGAGTTCAAGAGCCTCGTCCAGGACCCTGCCGATTCGAAGGTCTTCTACGCCGGCGCGTGGTCGAACGACGAGCCGGGGACCGCCGTCTTCAAGACGACCGACGGCGGCAAGAAGTGGCAGCCGGCGGGAACCGGGATCACGAGCAAGAGCGTGGAGCTGCTTCGGTCGGTGACTCCCGGTACGGTCTTCGCAGCCTGCGGCAAGGAAGGCCTCTTCCGTACCACCGACGGCGGGAAGAGCTGGAGTCTCGTCCGCCCGGGTGACCTCAAGGACCTCGCCGTCGATCCGAGCAAGCCCGAGCGGGTCTTCGTCGCCACGAAGGAGGGCCTCTTCCGCAGCTCGGACGGCGGCGCGACCTGGAGCCGGGCCACTCAGGGCCTGAAGGGGGACGACGTCGAGGCCGTGACGGTCTCGCGGGACGGACAGGCCTTCGCGGGCACCTTCCACGGCGTCTTCCGGAGCACGGACGGAGGCGCCACCTGGACGGCCCTCAACGAGGGTCTCATGAACACCGACGTCCGCGCGCTCGCGGTCGCCGGCGGCAGCCCGGCGCGGCTCTACGCCGGGCTCGCCGGAGGAAGCGTCGTCTCCACCGAGCTGCCGTAGCCGTTCTGAAACCTGGCCCTCGGCTGCGCTGCGACCCGCGCTTCCAGCGCCTGTTCGACCGGGTCCGCCCGGAGCGGGAGAGCTTCGTCCCTCGCTTCCCGGCCGGGGCCTAGAACTTCTGGACCTTGTCGACCTTGCCATTGAGCTTGAACTGGACCATTCCCGCGTCCTTGACGTGGACGATCCAGCCGTGGCTCTTGCAGAAGACCCCGGGGCTCAGCATGACGAGCTCGACCTTCCCCGACGGGGAGCCGAGCAGCCCGGGCGCCTGTTTCGCGAGAGAGGGCACGACGTTGAAGTCGACCTTGGCGAGCTGGATCTTCTTCTCGCAGTCGCCGCTCTCTTCCTTCGGGCCGGTCACGGTCCCTGCCTCGTACGTGAACTCGCAGCGTCCGCTCTCGGTGTCCTTGCAGGGCACCTTCGCCATCGCGAACTTGTCGTAGACGACGAGCTCGTAGACCTCGGGGAACCGGCCCGGCAGGACCTTCGCGAGCTCCGAGAGGTCCTCCCACAGGATCCCCTTCTGCACCGGCCGGGCCGCGTCGGCGATCGCCGCGACCTCCTCCTTCGCGTCCGGCTCCACCCGGAAGAGCGCATTCCGGGCCGCGATGCTGATCCAGCCGTCCGGGTCCTTCAGAGCCGCCCTGAGGACGGGAATGGCCTCCTTCGCCGCCGGGCCCATCTCTCCGAGGGCGGTGAGCGCCGTGCTCCGGACCTTCGGCCAGTTGTCTTCCTTCGCCGCTTTCGCGAGGGCCGGCACGGCCGCCTTCGCGCACTTCGGGCCGATCCGGCCGAGCGCCTCTGCGGCGTCCACGCGCGTCTCCGCGTCTCGGTCCGACTGCAGTATTCCGGCGACCTGGGGCGCCGCGGAGACGGCCGCGCTCCCCATGCGCCCGAGGCCGCGGATCGCCGCCTTCCGCGTCGGCCCGTTCTCCGAGTCGAGAAGGGCGGCCACGACGGGAACGGCCTCCTTCACCGGTGGGTCCTTTTCGGTCACGGCGGAAACGAGGTCGCTCCCGTCGCGGGCCCCGGGGTCCTTCAGGGCCTCGAGGATCTGGGGAACCATGATCCGGTCGCGGCGGCCGACGATCCGCTTGAGGATCGCCTTGGCCTGGTCCTGCGTGTAGGAATCGCTGCGGTAGTCGTTCGCGCAGTCCCACGCCGCGTCGAACAGCTCCGTGGGAGGCACCTTGTCGACGAGATTGCTGAGGCCGGTGACGCGGGACTCGCAGTCCCGGCTCGCCAGGAGGCGCCGGCTTTCCTGAAGCGAGTCCGCCGGGTCGGCGAGGGCCTGGACCGCCGTGTAGCAGAAAACGATACAGAAAATCTTCACGAGGCGACGCCGCATCGAAGCCTCCTTCTGCGGACGGGACCGTTGTTCCGAAGCTCCCGCTATCCTACCCCCGGCGCCGGAGCGCGGAGGGGACGCCGTCACGGCGTGGCGAGCGCGGCCTGCCGCCGGTGCTTCCAGACGAGAACGACGACCTGGAGCGCGAGGGCCAGGAGGAGCACGTCGCCCGCGGCGAGCATGAGGTGCCTCTTCGGGAGGTAGTCCTTCACGAGGAGGAGGACCAGCGACGCGAGGGTCGTCACGAGCATGAAGGTGCCCGGCACGAGGGCGAAGAGGGAACGCTTCCCCTTGTCGAGGAGCCACGCGCTCACGGTCAGGAGCGTCAGGGCGGCGAGCAGCTGGTTTGCCGAGCCGAAGAGCGCCCAGAGCTGCTTGAACGCGTTGAACCAGGCCAGGACGAACATCAGGACGACGCAGAGGACGGAGTTGAAGACGTACGACGTGAGGATGCGCGGGGGCTTCGCGAAGAGCATCCGCCACAGCTCCTCGAAGAGGTAGCGGTTCAGCCGGACGGCGGTGTCGAGCGTCGTCACGACGAACCCCTCCACCATCAGGATTCCGAAGACCGTTCCGTAGACTTTCGGGATCCCGAAGGCCGCGTGGAACATGCCGCCGATGCCGAGCGCGAAGGCCAGGATCGGGTTCGCCTTCACCCCCGGGTCCGACGGGAAGACGATCTTCACGAACTCGGGGAACGAAAGGGCGCTTCCGACGGCCAGGACGACACCGACGGCGAAGATTCCTTCCAGCATCATGCCGCCCACGGCCACGACCTTCGCGTCCGGCTTCTCCTGGGCCAGCTGCTTGGAGCTCGTCCCTCCGGCCACGAGCGCGTGGAAGCCGCTGCAGGCCCCGCAGGCGACGGTGATGAAGAGGATGGGCCAGACGTAGCCCAGCTTCGGGAGGGCGTCGTCCAGGTTGAAGGCCGGCGCCTGGATCGTCACACCCTGGACGCCCAGCACGACGGTGGCGGCGAGGATCGCGAGGACTCCCCCGTAGAGCATGAAGGAGTTCGTGAAGTCCCTCGGCTGGAGCACGAGCCACACCGGGACGCCCGCGGCGAAGATCGTGTAGATCGAGAGGAGGACCATCCAGTAGGTGGGGACGATCTGGAGGGGCCAGGTCAGGCCGACCCAGACGGAAACCGCGCAGATCGCCATCGCCAGGACGCCCGCGACGTAGGCGTTCAGGTTCCGCCTGTAGAGCAGCCAGCCGAGGAACGGTGCGCAGAGAGTGATGAAGATGACCGAGCTGGAGGCGATCCCCCCGATGACCGCGTGCTCCACCCCGTTCACCTGCACGGTGCGCACCGTCGAGGCGATCTCCCCGAAGAACGACGTCGGGTACATCGAGGAGAGGGCCGTCGCGGTCAGGGTCAGGAAGACCGACGTGAGCATGAGGAGCATCAGGATGGTGAAGCCGACGAAGGAGAGGAAGCCGGCGCGGCCGAACGTGCGTTCGGCCACCTCGGCCATCGACCGCCCCTTCTCCCGGACGGAGGCGAGAAGCGCCGAGAAGTCGTGGACGACCCCGATGAAGACCGTGCCGAGCACGAGCCAGAGCCACACCGGGACCCAGCCGAAGATGAGCGCGACCGTCGGGCCGATGATCGGCCCTCCCCCGGCGATCGAGGCGAAGTGGTGCCCGAAGAGGACGAACTTCCTCGTCGGCGCGTAGTCCACGTCGTCCCGGAGCTCGACCGACGGCATGACGTGCGAGCCATCCGCCTCGAACGCCTTCTCGACGCGCCGGACGTAACAGCCGTAGCCCAGCCCGAAGGCCAGCAGGGAGATCAGAAGGACGAGCAGGACGTTCATCGATCACCTCACGGGGCCGCGTGAGCCACCGGGCATTGTGCACCCGGGCGGGCGCCCGCCGTCACGCTCGGTCGGCAGGTGACGTGCCGGCCGCCCAGGTCTCCACCAGGCGGCGCAGCCGGCTCTCCTCTCGCGCGAACTGGCCCGCCCCGAGCACGTTCCGTCCGGAGGGATGCGGAAAGCCGTGGCAGCAGGTGATCCCGGGGAGAGCGCCCGCGCCCTCGTAGCGAGCGATGACCTCGGAGACGCGCGGCCCGAGCGGGATCACCAGCGGCCGACCGAGCGCCGCGAGCTCCGGCAGGAACACCTTCTCCACCGTCTCGCGGAGCCCGTCCGAGGACAGGACCCGCGGCGACTGCCCCGAGAAGTTCCTTCGCCGGACGAAGACCGGATACCGGAGCAGGTGCATCGGCTGGAGAAGCCGGCATCCCCCGGTGAAAAGGCCGGCGTTCGTCACGAGGCCCAGGTGCCGGTGGAGCCCGAGACGGTCCAGCCACCCGATCAGCCGGGCCCGCATCGGCCCGGGGAACGACGCCGCGAGCTTCGCCCGGCGGAGGACCTGCTCGTCCGCGCGGCCTTCGGCCAGCGCAGCGCGCGCCTCGCGGAACGCCATCTCCATCGACATCCAGCCCGGCGTGACGCCCACGATCGCCACCGCCGCCGTCCGCTCGACGTGGTCGAAGGGTGCGTAGAAGGTCTCGCGAGGACCCTCCCTGGCCAGGAGGAATGCGTCGCACTGAAGCTCGTCCGCCTCGAGTGCCCGGCCGGACGGAAGTCCGGCAACCCTGTCCCGGTACCTCTCGAAGAGAGACTTCGATCGGTCGGAAGGCACGCGCCGTGCCTCCCCTACTTCGCGCCGCGCAGCTGAAGGGGCCAGTTCACGACGAGGTCCAGGAACGCGTTCGGCTTCTGCCCCCCGCCGACGACGAGGAACCGCTGGTGGTCCGCCGTCGGCCAGAAGGTCGAGCCCGCGGGGTTGGGCCCGGGAACCCGGAAGAGCGGCTTCGGCTCGCCCACCTCGAGGGTCTCGCCGCGCGCCGTGACCGCGACGGCGTGGAGCGTCCCGCCGAGGTCGTGGTAGATGATCTCGCGGCCGTCCGCGCTCCAGTACGCGTAGGCGCCTCCCCCTGCCGAGATCTGCCACTTCCTCCCCGCGGCCGGGAACGACGTGACGTAGACCTCCCATCGCCCCGACTCCTCCGAGCTGTACGGGAGCCATCGTCCGTCGGGCGAGAGCGGTGACGCGATCTCGTTGAGCCTGGACTTCCGCAGCCCCTCCGGCTTCCGGCCTTTCCCGAGCGGCAGGAGCTGCATCTCGAAGCCCGTCTCCGGGGAAACCTGCGTGAAGAGGATGGAGCTTCCGCCGCCGGTGAACGTGGCGCCGTACGTGTCGCGCTCCGACACGAGCAGCGTCTCCTCCTCGGCGGAGCCGTCGAGGGACTTCCGGTAGAGGTCGTAGTGGCCCTTGCGGTTCGAGGAGAAGACGAGCGCGGCGCTGTCGGGAGACCAGACCGGGGCGAGGTCGTCCGCCGGGTCGAAGGTGAATCGGGTCCGCACGCCGCGCCCGAGGTCGAAGACCCAGACGTCGTGCGTCCCCGTGGCCGCGTCCAGGATCGTCACCGCGGCCTGCTTCCCGTCGGGAGAAAGGACGACCTCGCCGTAGTCCGCGGGCTCTCCGAGGATTCCGTCCGGCTTCCCGTCGCGCGCGTACCACTGGAGGGCCGACGCCAGCTGGCCCCGCGCGGTCTGGTAGACGAGGACTCCGTTCTGCGACGCCGAGAAGACCCCGACCGCCGTCGCGGGCGCCGGCATCAGGATCCCCTCCGCGACCGGCGTGGCGTCGCCCGTGAAGGAGAGATTGCGTGTGTCGAAGGGGCGCGCCATGAGCGTCGCCTCGCGCAGGTAGAGGAGGTGCCCGGAGGCGTAGATCGCCGCGGCCGGCGACCGGAGGAGCACCTTCTCGGCCCCTCCGTCGAGCGACGCGACGATGACGGGGTTCCCTTCGCCCGCGGCCCGCTGGTTCCGGGCGAGGTAGAGGTAGTGCTTCCCGTCCGGGAGGAACCGCGGATGCCGGTGCGAGTCGTCGCCGCGCTTCACGTCGAGCTTCGTTACGGGAGCCGCTTCGCCCCCCTTGTCGGACACCCGGAAGAGCCCGGCGGTCGGGCTCGCCGCGAAGACGATGACCCCGGCCTGGCTCCAGGTCCCGCCTTTCCCCTCCGGGGCGGTGCAGAGAGTCAGCGGCGCGCCGCCGCCGACCTCGATCGTCTTCAGCTTTCCCGCCGTGAAGAAGCCGAGCGATCGGCTTTCGGGCGACCAGAAGGGGTACTGGGCCCCGTCCGTTCCGGAGAGCGATCGGGCCTCGGTGGCGTCGAGCGAGCGGACGTAGAGCTGGAACTTCCCGTTGCCGTCGGCGGCGGTGAACGCGACCATCCTCCCGTCCGGGGAGACGACCGCCGGGCCCGGGGTGTTCGACTCGAGCCAGAACGACGTTCCCTCCGGAGGCGGCAGGGCCGACCGGAAGGCACGCTCCGCCTTCTTCGGCGCGAGGAGGAGGAGCGCACCGAGTCCCCCGACCGCGACGAGGGCGACCGCGGCGACCGTCCAGGCGAGCCGCTCGCGGCTCCGGCGCCGCGCGACGACCGGGGCGGGCACACCCGCCTGCGACCCTCCCTCGGCGATCCACTGGAGCTGGAGCCTCACGTCGTGCGCGGTCTGGATCCGGTCCTCGGGGTCCTTCGCGAGGCAGGTCGCGACGACCCGGTCGAGGGCCGGCGGCGTCATGGGGGCGAGCGACGAGACGGCCGGCGGCTGGTCCTTCAGGATCGACCCGATGACGCTCGCCTGGCTCTTCCCCTCGAAGGCCTTCCTCCCCGTCGCCATCTCGTAGAGGACGGCGCCGAACGCGAAGATGTCGCTGCGCGCGTCGGCCTCGCCCCCTTCGAGCTGCTCCGGCGCCATGTACTGGAACGTCCCGAGGATCGTCCCCTTCTGCGTCAGCTGCTTCGCCTGCCCCACGGTCGGGAGCGACGTGGCGCCCGACCCGAGACCCTGCGGCACGAGCGTCCGGGCGAGGCCGAAGTCGAGCAGCTTGACGCCGCTCTTGGTGAGCATCACGTTGCCGGGCTTCAGGTCGCGGTGGACGATTCCCTGGCGGTGGGCGCGGTCGAGGGCCTCGGCGACCTGGATCCCGATCGGGAGCAGCCGGTCGAGCGCCAGCGGGCCCTTCGCGATGCGGCTCGCGAGCGTCTCGCCCTCGAGGTACTCCATGACGAGGTACGCCGTCCCCTCGTGGGAGCCCACGTCGTGGAGCGTGCAGATGTGGGGATGCGAGAGCTGCGAGATCGCCCTGGCCTCGCGCTCGAAGCGCTGCCGCATCTCCTCCGACGCGTCGTCGCCGGGGAGCAGGACCTTGACGGCGACCTCGCGGTCGAGCCGCGTATCGCGCGCCTTGTAGACCTCTCCCATCCCGCCGACACCGAGGAGCGAGACGATCTCGTACGGGCCGAGCCGGGTGCCGGAGCTGAACGTCATGTCGATGGGCGGGGATTCTAGACCGGGGCGGTCCGGAATCCGCGGTTCGGCCCCGGGATTCTCGACCCCGTGAACCGGTCCTGCGGGGCGAGGTCGACCCGGATCGTGATGCCGTGAAAAGATGGGCTCGCCGAAGCGCCAACCGGGGGTCGATGTGGTCGTCTCGAATCCCGTTTCCGAACGCAGGAGAAGCAAGAGGGTCGAGCGGGTGCTCCCCCTCTCCCTTCACACCGGGCAGCGGATCCTTCCCGTGCGGACGGTCGACGTCAGCGACCGCGGCACCGTCGTCGTCTCGCCCGAGGCGCCGAGCCTGAAGTTCGGCGTCGTCCTCACAAACCCGTCGTCCGGCAGGCGCGCCTCCGGGTGGGTCGTCCGCTGCGCCACAGGCGACGCACCCGGTACCTTCGAGGTCGCCATCGATTTCATCGAGCCGTCTCCGTCCTTCTGGGACGGCGCCGACAGCGCCTGACGGACGGACACCCACGAATCCGGGTCTCGGCGCCCTGCCGCATACCCGGCGTCCCCGAATCCTGCTGTTCCGTCGGGGCTCGGTTCAGCCGACACGACCCGCTTCGGGATAGCGCCGCCTCGTCTCCGCGAACGAGCGGGCGACGAGCTGCTCGAGGACCGGCAGCTGAACGTCGGCGAGTCGCTTGATGTAGAGGCAGGCCTTGCCGCGCCGGTGCCTGCCGAGCGCCGCGAACAGCTCATCCCCACCCTCGAAGCCCGGCATGAGATAGACGCTGATATCCCCTTTCCGCGAGGAGAAGCCGACCAGGCAGGAGTCGCCCGAGTGGCCGCTGGCGTACTCGTAGTGATAGCTGCCGAAGCCCACGATGCTCGGGCCCCACATCTTCGGCGCGCAGCCGGTGACGCGCCCCATGAGCGCGGCGAGCACCCTGCAGTCCTTCCGGCGGGACTCGTCCTCGATGGCGTCGAGATAGGACCTGACGCTGGCGCCGGTCGGCTTCGTCTTCGCTTCCGCCATGGCTGCCTCCTCGGGTTCGCGAATTCTGCCATCGCGGCCCGGAGGTAACCTCCTCCCGTGGTCCGCCCGCCGTCGCCCCGCGTCGTCCTCCATCTCGACATGGACGCCTTCTACGCGGCCGTGGAGGTGCGGGAGGACCCGTCGCTGGCCGGACGGCCCGTCATCATCGGGCACCGCGGGAGGCGCGGGGTCGTCTCGACCTGCTCGTACGAGGCGCGGCGCTTCGGCGTCCACTCGGCGATGCCGTCGGTCATCGCCGATCGGCTCTGCCCGGGGGCCGTCTGGCTCCCGGGCCGGATGGCCCTCTACGTCGAGGTGTCGCACGGGATCCGGGCGATCCTCGAGAGGCACTCCCCTCTCGTCGAGCCGCTCTCCATCGACGAGGCGTTCCTCGACCTGACCGGCATCGCCCGCGATCTCGCCGACGGCGGCCGGATCGCCGCGGCGATCAAGCAGGAGATCCGGGACGGCGAGCGCCTGACCGGCTCGGCGGGCGTGGCGCCGAACAAGTTCCTCGCGAAAGTCGCCTCCGACCTCGAGAAGCCCGACGGGCTCGTCGTCTTTCCCGTCGAGGAGGTGCGGTCCCGCCTCTGGCCTCTCCCCGTAGAGCGCCTCTGGGGCGTGGGCCCGAAGACGGCGGCACGTCTCCGCGAGCTGGGCCTGGCGACGATCGCGGACCTCGTCCACGCGCCCGAAGGGCGCCTCGCGCGGCTCCTCGGCGAGGGGAGCGCGGAGCACCTTCTGGCGCTCGCGAACGGGCGCGACGACCGCGCCGTGGAGCCGGGGCGCGAGGCGAAGTCCATCTCCGAGGAGCGGACCTATGGCGAGGACCTGACGCTCCCCGCCGACATCGACAAGGCCCTCCTCGCGCGGGCCGACGGCGTGACCCGCGAGCTGCGCGGACAGGGCCTCGTCGCCCGAACCGTCCACCTCAAGGTCCGGACCGGCGACTTCGAGACGGTGACCCGCGCCAGGACCCTTTCCGAGCCGACCGACCTCGCCGAGGTCGTCCTCGCCGCCGCCCGCGAGCTGTTCCGGGAGCGGGTCGTCCTGAAGGGGCGCGGCGTCCGCCTCCTCGGCGTCGGGGTCAGCGGCCTCGAGGCCGCAGGCGCCGGCCAGGCCGCCCTCTTCAGCGACGAGCGCCAGGAGAAGCTGAGGAACCTCGCGCGGACCGCCGACGGGATCCGGGAGAAGTTCGGAAAGGCCGCCCTCGCGAGGGCGCGCCTCCTCGCTCCGCGGAGCGCGTCGGGCGAGGACGCCGCCGAAGGCGAGGAGGACGGCGCCGCCGAGGCGTCGAGCCTGCCGAGCGTCGACTGACGGCCAGCTCGTCGCCACGAGGAGTCAACTCGAGCAGGCGGCCCTCCGCGGCACGCGGCACGGGCGGCGTGCGTCGTCGGCAGTATTGGTCCTCGAGCGCGCCCCTCTTTCCATTCCATACGGACGCTCCGAGGTCGAGAATGGTGCCCGAAAGAGGGGCTGAGCATGCGGTTTCAGAATGGTGTCCTCGCGACGTTCGCCGTTCTCACCCTCTCCTCCGGTCCCGCGTCGGGCGAGGAGGTGAATCTCCTCGACCTCGGCGACGGAGCGATGCCCGTCGTGGAGGCCCCGAGCTACGGTACGTGGCCCGCGGTGCAGATGATCGACGACGCTCCCCGCACCGGGTGGGCGTCCCATTCGGGCAAGGTCTCGAACAACGTCTTCGTCTTCGAGCTCCCGGTCCCGGGCGTTCCTGCCCGGTTCGAGTTCGACACCGCGTCGATCGACGGCGCGAACCGCGGAGCGAAGGACGTGGTCGTCGAGGTCTCTGCGGTCTCGATGGACGCCGGATTCGAGCCCGTCCTCAGGGCTTCCCTCGCGGACAGGAAGGACGGGCAGGCCTTTCCGGCCTCGAAGAGCGTCGAGGGCCGATTCGTCCGCCTGACGATCGTGAACAACCACGGCGACGGGCAGTGGAGCGAGCTGATGGGCTTCCGCGCGTTCGGGCCGCGCGGCACCGCCCCGGCCGGGCCGCAGGTCGTCGGCACGTTCGACACGAACTACAACAGGTTCCACCTCCGCCAGCAGGGGACGGCGATCTCCGGCTGCTACGAGTCCAGGGAGGGGCTCTTCACCGGCACCGTCGAAGGCAGGGTCGCAAAGCTCACGTGGACCGAGTCGGGCGGTCAGACGCACGGGCCTGCGGTCTTCCTCTTCGCCCCCGACGGGAAGAGCTTCCGCGGGTACTGGTGGGTCGATACCGACAGGGCGAAGGGGCCCAACGGCGCCTGGACGGGAAGGCGGGCGAGCGCCGAAGTCGGCAGCTGCCCCCACTGGTCGGGCTCGGTGGGCGGTCAGCTTCGGAGCGACCTCGCCGCCCAGGGTCGCGCGCGCCTCAACGGGATCCTCTTCGACACCGACTCGGCCCGTCTCAGGTCCGAGTCGCTCCCGACGCTCGACGAGGTCGTTCGCCTCCTCGCAGGCGAGCCGTCGTGGTCGGTCCTCGTCGAGGGCCACACCGACTCGACGAGCACCGCCGCCCACAACCGGGCGCTCTCGGAGCAGCGGGCGAAGTCGGTCGTGAACTACCTGACGGGAAAGGGGGTCGCCGCCTCGCGCCTGAGCGCTGCGGGCTTCGGCCAGTCGCGACCCGTGGCCGACAACGCCACCGAGCTCGGCAGGGCCCAGAACCGCCGCGTCGAGCTGGTCCGGAAGTAGTCCGAGGCCTCGGAAAGGCTCGCTCGAGCCGCCGTGATCTAGCGCCCGGCCAGCGGCGGGTAGAACGCCTGCGGGGGCTCGAGGTCGACCCGCTCGACGTTGGTCCAGGGCACGTATTCCGGGCCCGGACGGCCGTCCACGAAGACCAGCATCCCGGCATTCCCCTCGCCGAGGTCGCCCGTCCTCTCGAGCGCCAGCTCTTCACCACCGTTGAGAGTCACCCTGGCGCGAGGGGCGCCGCCCTCGTCGCTCCCGGCGGGGACGATCGAGGCGATCAGGCCGAAGGGGATGGTGTAGTCCACGCCCTCGGACGGGGCGTCGAGCGTTTCGGTGGTCTCGCTCTCGTCGAGGTCGTAGACGAGACGCCCGGCGAGGCGGCGGCCGTCGCGGGTCGTGACGCTTCCCGCGAGCGGGCGCCCCGGCGGGAAGTCGCCGTAGCCGGGGCCGCTGCCGCCGGGGCTGAAGTCGACTCGCTCGAAAGCGCTCCAGGAAACCAGCACCCGGCCATAGCGCGGGTCGTCGACGTAGATTCCGCGGTTGCCGTCGCCAACCTCCCCGGAGCCGGAGAGGACGATCTCGTGGCCCTCGACGAGCGTCACGACGGAACTGTCGGACGAGCGTCGCGCGATGGAGCGGACCGTGTCGAAGCGCAGGCCCTGCTCGCCGGAGGCGGTGCGGCCGTGGAGCTCGTCGGTGCCGACGCACTTCTCCCGGTCCCACTGGACGAAGCCGGTGAAGTCTCCCTGCCGCGTGCGCACCGTGCCGTGCAGCCGGGAGGGGGCGGCGCCGGACGGGGCGGCCGGGAGGAGCTCGATCGTGGCGATGAGCCGACTGTCGAGGTCCACGACGCCGCCCCGGCCGTCCCACACGCGGACGTCGTCGTCGTAGTCGCTCGCCTCGAGGCGGTCGAGGTCGAATACCCCGCCGCTCTTCAGCGTCACCCGCACGGCCCTTCCGCGCGCCTCGATGCGCGCGATGTCGCCGAAGCGCGCCATGAAGAGCCGGACGAGCTCGACCGGACGCTCCCGCAGACCGATCTCGATTCCGAGGATCGAGAACGTGCGGCGCTCCCCGGGCAGCTTCTCGGGCGGGACCCGGGCAGCCCAGGGGTTCCGGGCCCTGCGCCCGTTGAAGTAGTCGCCCCAGAACGCCTCCTGGTCGCCTCCCCAGCGGAGCCGCCCCTCGTGGACGGCCCCGCCGAGGGTGGTGATGCGGCCGTAGAGGAAGCCCGGTTGGGCCTCTTCCACCGTCGTGCCCGCGGTCGCGGGGGCCATCGTGGGCGAGGTCGCCGCGGCGGGGACGCCGTCCCCCACGCCGGTCCTCTGACGGACGGCGAAAGCGAGGGCGAGGAGGATGAGCCCGGCGGCGATCACTCCGCCCGCGGTTACGGCTCTCGTCATGTTCGAGATCCTCCGGCTTCACTCCGGGCTTCGAGGCGTCGAGCGCCGGCGGTGTTGCAGGAGCCAGTCGTACAGCTCCTGCTCCGGGTAGACCTGCCAGTGGATCCGGTGGTCCAGGCCCGGTTCCGCGGAGAATCGCACGTTCCTGTTTCGACCCTCCAGCCTCCTGACGATTCGCTCCGTCTCTTCGAACGGGACGACGGTGTCCAGCTTCCCGTGGAAAGCCCACACGGGCAGGTCGAGCAGCCTGTCGGCGTTCTCGTCGATGTAAGCGAGATGGCTCGTGAACCCGCTCATCGGGGCGATGGCCGCGAACGTCCCGGGGTACCGGGCCGCGATGTACCAGGTGCCCGAGCCGCCCAGGCTCGGGCCGGTCAGGTAGACCCTGTCCGTGTCGATCCGGTATCTGGCGGTCGCCTCCTCGAAGAAGGTCTCGAACCAGTCGTCGGTCGACCATCGGAGGTGCTCGGGACACTGCGGGGCGAGCATGACGAACGGGAACTCCCGTCCCCTGTAGACCTGGTCAGGTATTCCGGAGGAGTACAGCTTCTTCAGGTCGACCCCTCTGTCCGAGCCTCCGTGCAGGTAGATGACGAGCGGCCACGCCCTCCCGGCGTCCGCCTCGTAGTCCTTCGGGACGTACGACAGGTATCGATAGCGGACCCGCCTGCGGTTCTGGTTCATGCCGTGCACGAACGTCGAATCGAACTGCAGGTCGCCGTTCTCGGACCAGTACCTGACCCGCCCGTGCAGCTGCCCGTCGAGCCAGCTCTCCTCCGCCTCCTTCTGCCCGCTCTCGTACCAGGAGCTGCTCGCGCCGTTCAGCCGGCCCCGGGAGAAGCAGCCCTCGAATTCCTTGCGGCCGTTCCGATGCCATTCCGTGTACGGCCCTTCCTTCGTGTTCGAGCGGTAGTTGCAGTGAGACCCCTCCTTCACCCGCCTGTCGAAGGAGGTGTAGAAGGCATCCATCTGGATTCGGCCGTCCTCGAAGTAGTCCTGGACGTGGTGCAGGTTCTTCTCGGCGTCGAAGCGGATGACGCGCGTGTAGACGATCGTCTCGCGATTCGAAACGGCCTGGCGCAACACGTAGGTCTCGGGCTCCTGCGCTTCCGCTCGCCCGAGGCAGAACAGCGTCGAAAGGACCGCGATCGTTCGTTTCATGGGAAATGGGCGAACCTCCCGGAACTCATCATCTCCCCGGTCGCGCAGGCGGGGCTTCGGCCAGCGGTCGAGGTCGGATCGCTCGCTACGGCTTCAGCTTCGCGAGCTCCCCGCGGATCCGCTTCTTCTGGTCTTCGTCGTCGGCCATCGAGAGCGCCTTCTCGTAGTTGGCCGCGGCCTTCTTCCTGTCTCCCGCCGTCGCCCAGCCCTCGGCGAGCGAGTCCCACGCGTTCCACGAGGCGGGATGGTCCTTCGTGTTCTTCTCGAAGGCGCGGATCGCCTCGTCCACCTTCTTCTGGCCGAGGAGCTGGTACCCGTACTGGTTCATCTCCACCTCGGTCGCCAGCTTCAACGCCTTCTCTCGCAGCTCGGCGGCGGCCTTCGCGTCCCCCTTCTTCTCGAGCAGTGCGGCCTTCGTCGTCTGGTTCGTGAAGTTGCGGTTCAGCTTGATCGAGCGGTCCACCCACTCTTCCGCCTGGTCGAGGGCGGTGTCGTTCCTAACGCACCAGGCGGCGGCGCCGTTCCAGCCCTGCCACCCGAATCGCGGAAGCCCCCGGAGCTGCTCGTTCAGGCTCGCGAGGACGACGGCCTTCGTGTCGACTTCGAGGGGGAAGGAGAGCCGGAGCTTCTCCCACGCGAGCGTGACGGCGACGGAGTGGTCCGTCGGGTCCGCGAGCGTGAAGAGGAGCCGCTCCTCCTGCGGGCCCTCCCGCGGGACCGCCGTGAAGCGAACGGCGTCTTCCTTCGCGTCGTAGCTGAAGCTCCCCCACGCGGCGGCCTCGTTGCTCAGGATGACGGTCCACTCCTTCTCGCCCGGGATCGTGTGGAGCCCGTAGGTTCCGGCCGGCAGCGTCCTGCCGCCGACGGTGAACGGCGTGGAGACCGAGAGCGTCGTGTTCTCGTCGGCCCCGGTCCTCCAGACCTCGCCGAAGGGGACGAGCGCCCCCCAGACCTTTCGGCTGTTCACCGCCGGCCGCGAGTAGCGGACGGTCACGTCGGCCAGGCCGACCTTCTGGCTGACCGTCGCCTTCGGGCTCGCGGCGGGAAGCTGGAGAGGGGGGACCTGGGCGAGGGCCGGAAAGGCGGCCAGCGCCAGGGCGCCGAGGGTGGCGAATCGAGACAGTCGCATCGGGAACCCTCCTGTCGGCAGGGCCACGTCGAAGCCCGCGTCGGCTCCCGGGCTCCGCCCATTCCTGCGTCGTCTCCTCCCCGATACGGCAGCGGTGCGCACAGGTTTCCGGCCCAACGGCGCGGTGCGCGGCCCGGCGAGCCCCTCGCAGAGTGTAGAAGGCAGACCTGACCCCACTGCCGGGGTGCGTCTTACGTTCCGGCGGGCTTCCAGCCGTCGAACAGGTCGCGAAGGCCTTCGACGAGGCTGTTGGCGGGGACGTGCCCGGCACCCCGGAGGACGGCGAGTCGGCACGAGAGACCGGCGGGCGCCGAGGTGTCGATCAGCTCCTTGAGCGCGCCGTTCTCGCTGATCACCGTCGGGAGGTCGCGCTCGCCCATGACGAGGGAGAGCTGCCGCTTCCCGCCCTTGAAGTCGCGGACGAGGCTCCCCCGCTTCTCGAGGAACGACGGTATCGACAGCGTCGCGCTCGCGGCGACGTAGGCGTCGGCCGTCGAAGGGCTGCGGAGGAGGGCGTAGACGGCCGTGAAGGCGGAGTTGGACGTGCCGTACAGGACCCGGAAGCCGTCCGTGCGGTACGTCCTCTCGACCTTCGGGATCAGCTCTTCGCGGACGAAATCGAGGTACTGGTTGGCCCGGCCGCCGGCCTTGCCGCCGTCCGCGTAGGTGATCACGTCGGGAAAGACGTCCTTCTCCCGGTCGGTATTCCTGATCCCCACGATGATGAAATCGGGGAACTCACCCATCTGGGCGGCGAGCCGGACCCCGCCGATGCAGCCCGAGTTGAAGTTGATCTCGCCGTCCATCATGTAGACGACGGGGAATCGCTTCCCGGCTTCCCTGTAGCCGTCCGGCAGCGAGACCCAGTACTCGCGAGTCTCCCCGAGGAGAGCCGACTCGATCCT
>CAZNSS010000004.1:23274-28746 GCA_964575465.1 uncultured Holophagales bacterium
CGGAACGCCTCCACGGCGTACTGGTCGAACGCCGTCACGAAGACGATGACCGGCAGGGCGCCCTCGCTCCGCCAGGCTTCCGCCACCTCGAGGCCCGACAGGCCCGGCATCTGGATGTCGAGGAAGACGACGTCGGGCGCCAGCTCCCGATACGCCTCGAGCGCCGAGGGCCCGTCTCCCCGCTCGCCCACGAGCTGGACGTCGGCGTGCGCCGCCAGGAGGACGCGCAGCCTCTCGCGCACGAGCGGCTCGTCGTCGACGACGAGGACCTTCATCATCCCCGCACCTCCGCCAGCGGCACCCTCACGCGGGCGGTGAAACCCTCGCCCGGCGCCGTTTCGATCTCGAGGCTCGCCCGTTCGCCGTACAGAGCCTCGAGGCGCTCGCGCGTGTTCGCGATTCCCACGCCTGGACGGAGTGGGGCCGCCGCTCCGAGCCCGTCGTCCCTCACGGTCACGACGAGCGACGTCCCCTCGGCCTCGGCGGCGATGGTCAGGCGACCGGGCCCCACCTTCGGCGAAAGTCCGTGGCGGATGGCGTTCTCCACGAGCGGAAGGACCACCAGGCTGGGGACCGGCGCCTCGAGCAGCGCCTCGTCGACGCTCCACGTCGCGAGCAGCCGGTCGCCGAACCTCGCCTGCTCGATCTCCAGGTACCTGCGGGTCAGCTCCAGCTCGGTCCCGAGGCTCAGCGTCTGCCCCGAGGCGTTCTCGAGCATCGCGCGGAGGAGGGTGGAGAGCCTCACGAGCAGGGCGTCGGCGGTCGCGGGGTCGCGGTGGAGAAGAGTCGAGATCGCCTGGAGCGCGTTGAACAGGAAGTGCGGGTGCAGCTGCCTCTGGAGCAGGGCGAGCCGCGCCTCGGCGAGCTGCCCGGCCAGGCGCTCGGCCTGCACCTCCTCTTCCCGCCGGGCCTCCGCGTGCGTCATCGCCTCGGAGCCGAGGAGGATGAGGAAGTAGCAGAGCGGCACGTTCAGGAAGCTGCCGAGGAGGTTCTGCCGCGTCGGGAGGAGGCCCTCGAAGAGGGCCGCGCTCCATCCCGACGCGAAGCCGGCCCAGACGAACGCGATGCCCCGGCGAAGGGCCCAGTATGGGACGAAGACCACCAGCATCCCGACCAGGTGCGCCGCCAGGAAACGTCCGAGGCCGAGCCGGTCGATCCGGACGCGCCGCCCCCAGGAGAGGACGAGCGGAGCCAGGAATGCCCACGGCATGAGCACGCCCAGCTCCACGAGGATCAGGTCGGGCCAGGGCTGGCCGTACAGCCTCCCCTGGAGGACCCACATGAACCCCATCACGCCGAAGACGAGGATCCGGAAGCCGAGGCTGTCCCACGAGAGGAGGACGTCCGCCGGGCCGGAGGCGCGCTCCCGGGTCAGGCGGGACTCCGGTCCAGCACCTTCCAGAGGTGCTCGACGTTGTGTCCGTGGATGTCCAGGTTCTCCCATTCCGACCCGCGGAGCTCCTCGTTGGGGAGCTTCGCGATCGCGGGGAACGCCTTCAGCGGGACGTCCGCCTTCGCCTGCTCCAGCGTCTTCCCGGCGGCCCGCGCTCGCCGCACGACGCCCCACACGCCCTCGAGGTACGAGACGAACTCCTGGTACTGCCCCTTCCTCATGACGGCGCGGCCGTGACTCGCCAGGAACTTCGTCTCCTCGTTCGCTTCGGCGAGGACTTTTCGCATGACGACGAACCAGTTGTCGACGACGGCCGGCGTGGCCTTGTCCGTCACGTCGGCGAGGGACGGGACGTGCGTCGGGTAGAAGATCCCGGCGGTCAGGACCAGGTTCTCCTGCGGCACGCTCACGACCGTGTCGCCGATTCCATGGGAATGGCCGTACCAGTCGAGGCGGACGTCCACGTCGTCGAGGTGGAGCGTCATCTCCTTCTCGAAGGTGATCGTCGGCGGGGTGAGGGCCGGGCTCGCGCGGAGGTCTTCCTGCAACGTCCGCCAGCTCTTCTCGTAGGCCGCCCAGTCGGGGCTCTCGAGCTTCTTCGGGTCGGCCTTCTCCAGGTACTCGCGCACCTTCGACAGCTGCCTTTCCCCCATCTCGCAGACCTTCGCCGGCCGACCGGGGTCCGCGGTCATCGCGAGCATCTCACGCCGCAGCGACTCGTGGCCCACGATGGGAACGTCGGCGAAGGCCTCGTTCCCTCCCACGTGGCAGAGGTGCTCGTGCGTGTCGACGAGGAAGGCGAAATCGCTCCGCTTCAGCTCCGCCTGGATCGCCTCGCGGAACGCCCCCGCGACACGTCTCGAGAACGGTGCGTCCACGACGACGATCCCCTTGCGGGTCGCGATCGCGACGATGCCGTTGTCCCACGGGCCGCCGCGGACGACCACGATCCTCGGGCTGAGCCGATCGACCTCCAGCCCCAGCTCGCTCGCCCGCACGGGCGCCTGGACCACGGCCGGGCCTTCCAGCGCCGCGACGCGGCCCGCCAGCAGCGTGAGGGCGAGCGCTCCCGCGCCCACGAACGTCGTTCTCTTCATGTCAGCCTCCGCCAGAAGGGTGTGGTCGCCACCGCTCGCCTGCCACGGGAATGGGTCCGGCGCCCGCTCCGGCGTGACGAACGCCGGAAAGGCGGGGACGGGCGCTCGCCGCACCTGTCGGCCGTTCTGCGCGGCACGCGCCCTGCATTTGCGACTCCTTGCGGCCATTCCGGCCGGAGGCGGCGCCCTGTCGCCACGAAGGAGGACCTCGTGAGCCATCCCCGTCGGTACCTGGCCACCCGTTCGGCGCTCTTCCCGCTTGCCGTCGCCGCGATCGCCGCTTCGATCTGGCCCGCCACGGCCTCGGCCGGCGAGCTCGTGCGCGGCGTCCGCAGCAAGCTCTCCGCCGGCGACCTCGCGAGCGGCCAGGCGGCCGTCGAGGCGTACCGGGCGACGGCCGGCGTCGACCCGGAGTACCTCGACGCGCTCGGGTGGCTCGCGCGCGGCGCGCAGATGCTCGGCAGGCCCGACCTGGCGAGCGGCTACGTGGCCCAGCTGCGCCGGGAGATTCCCGGGGAGAAGGACGGTCTCCTCCTCCCGCTCGGCGCGGCGATCGAGGTCGAGGGAAAGCTCCGGCTGGCGCGGGACGGCCGCGGCGCGGCGATCCGCTTCCTGGAGGACGAGCTCGGGCACGCGAAGGACGCCGCCCTCCGCTCGCGTATCCGCAAGAACCTGAACCTCCTCACGCTCGAGGGGCAGCCCGCTCCGCCGCTCGGCCTCTCCGACCACGTCGGCGCCGCGCCCCGGCCCCTCGCGGAGCTGAAGGGCAGGCCGGTCCTCCTCTTCCTCTTCGCCCAGTGGTGCGGCGACTGCAAGGCCGAGGCGCCCGCCCTCGCGCGCCTCGCCTCCACCTACGGACCGCGCGGCCTCGCTCTCGCCGCCGCCACGCGGCTCTACGGGCCGGGCACGGACGGCAAGCCCGCCACGCCGGCCGAGGAAAAGGAGAGCCTCGAGAAGGCCTGGCGCCAGTCGTACCCCGGCCTCGGGGCGGTGCCGATCACCGTCGACACGGAGACGATGGTCCGGTACGGCGCCTCGGCCACGCCGACCTACGCCCTCATCGACAGAAAGGGAGTGATCCGCCTCTACGCGCCGACCCGCGTCGCGGAGAGCGACCTGGCGCGCCGGATCGAGGAGCTGCTCGCCGAGGCCCCGTGAGGCCTCGCCGTCCCCGGGGACGGGCGCGGCGATGCCACTTCTTCTCAGAACCCGGCCTCTCCGTCGGCCGTAACTATCGGGCGAGGTGCCCGTGTGAGAAGAGAGCGCCGTCCCGTGCTCGCAGGCCTGTCGTTGCTGACCCTCTCCCTCCCCGCTTTCTCGCAGGAGCCCGTGGCCACCCGGACCACGATGAATCGGGAGCAGGCGCAGAGGGTGATCCAGGAGTCCGAGCGCGAGGTCGGCTCCATCCTGAAGAAGGAGATCCACCTGCCCGGCCTGGCCGTCGCGCTCGTCAGCCGCGACGAGGTTCTCTGGGCGAAGGCGTTCGGCTACCGCGACGCCCTGCGGCGGGAGAAGGCCGACGCGAACACCATGTACGGCCTTCTCTCGCTGTCGAAGACGCTCACCGTGACGGGCCTCATGGCGGCCGCCCAGGAAGGCCTGATCGACCTCGACGTCCCGATCAGGACGTACCTTCCCGGCTTCCGCCTCGAGTCGCGGTTCCCCGAAGACCCGATGTCGGTCATCACCATCCGTCATCTCCTGAGCATGACCTCCGGCCTGACCCACGACGCGCCCGTCGGAAACAACGCGGACCCGTACACCCCTTCGTACGAAGCCCACATCCAGAGCATCTCGCGAACGTGGCTGCGCTTCCGGACCGGCGAGCGCGCGGAGTACTCGAACCTCGGCGTCGAGCTGGCCGCCTACATCCTCGAGACGGTCACGCACCGGACCTTCCCGGAGTACATCCAGAAGAAGGTCTTCGACCCGCTCGGGATGAGCCGGACCACCTGGGACATCGACCGGATCCGGAAGGACGACAACCGGGCTGTCGGAAACAACCGGAACTTCGAGCGTGTTCCCCTCGAGAACCCCATGCTCGCGCCCGGAGGCGCCTACTCGAGCATCCGCGACATGGCCGCGTTCCTGAGGTTCCAGATGAACGAAGGCAGGGTCGACGGACGGCCGTTGATCGACGAGAAGGCCCTCAGGCAGATGCGGACGATTCCCTTCCCCATGAAGGACCAGGTGGCCGGCTATGGCATGGGTCTCTGGGTCGGTTCCTACCATCTCGGGGGGCAGGACGTACGCTGGCTCGCGCACGGAGGCGGCGGATTCGGGTTCCGATGCCAGATGAAGTGGCTGCCCGACCTGGGGTACGGGGTCGTCGTGCTGACGAACGCCCAGGACCACGACAACGTCAACGAAGGCCTCGCCGAAGACGTCCTCCTGAAGATCGTCGAGATCCTCACCG
Organism: uncultured Holophagales bacterium; assembly: GCA_964575465.1. Lineage (GTDB taxonomy): Bacteria > Acidobacteriota > Thermoanaerobaculia > UBA5066 > UBA5066 > UBA5066. Next base: position 28,181 of record CAZNSS010000004.1, read on the forward strand.
GCAGGAAGGACCTGGGGCCTTCCGACTGGCTCGGCCGTCACACGCCTCCCCGCACGGCCGATCCGAACTACCTGCCGGTCGAGCTCGCGGGAAGGTACTGCGGCACGAACGACGACATGACGTTCCTCGCCAGGGACGGCACGTTCGGGTACGCGTCCGGCAACGCCTTCCTGCCCATCACGCCGGTCTCCCGGTACGAGTACGCGACGAAGCGCTACCTCTACCGGTTCGTCGTGGACGCCGACGGGAAGCCGGTCTCCGTCGTCCGGCCGTACGATGGGACGGTCTGGACGCTGGGATCACCCGCCAGCGAGCCGAAAGGGCCCGACAGGAAGGAATGGAGCGCCTACGTCGGCAGCTACGTCCGGAAGCGGTTCGGGGTCGGCGAGAAGCTCTACGACGTCTCCGTGAAGAACGGCTGGCTCCACTTCCAGGGCGACGGGCAGGACTTCCGGCTGTCGGAGCACACCCCGGGCCTCTTCTTCACGCCCGACGGCGAAGCCGTCGACCTGCGCGGCCCCGCGTTCTCGTTCCGGAACATCCGGTTGTACAAGAGCTGCAGCTGA
>CAZNSS010000005.1:0-27352 GCA_964575465.1 uncultured Holophagales bacterium
ACCCGCTCGGCTTCCGGCTCCACCAGTACCAGAAGACCGACGCGGGCGTCGTCGGGAAGTCGACCGCCGTCGGCGCGCGGAAGAAGGAGAACCACGCCGACGGCCTCGTCTGGGCCGCCCACTGCATCGAGGAGATCGGGAGCTGGGGCGACTTCCTCCCGCAGCTCTACAACCTCTTCAAGGTGGTGAAGAACACGAACTACAACCCGTTCGCCGACCTCTCGGTGGACGGGAAGGGGCGCGAAGCGCGCTACAAGTACATCGCGTAGCGAAGCACCCGGGACCGCGCCTCTCCTTCCGTCAGCCCTTCACGGCCTCCAGTTTCGACGCGGTCAGCCACTTCTTCCCGTCCTTCTCGGAGACGGTCCCGGTGGCGACGGCTTTCCTCGGGGCGGTGCAGGACATCCCGAACTTCTCGGAGGTCGCGTTCTTCACCAGGTAGTACTCGGTCTTTCCGGCCTTGTCGGCGACGACGAGGACGTCCTGGCAGCCCTTGGCGTCGGCCTTCTTCAGGATGCACATCGCGCACTGGACGTCGCCGGTGAGGGTCACCTCGGCCAGCTTGGCGGCCGGATTGTCCGCGGCGAGAGAGGCGCTGGCGAGGCCGAGGACCAGGGCGACGGCGGCGAACGTGGTAGCGGGGAACGAGAAGCGGTTCCGGGTCATCATCTGCGAGCTCCTTCTTGCGGCCGCGATCGGGATGCGGCCGGCGGGATTATCAGCCGCTCCCTTCCCTCCTGGACAACGCACCAGCGCGGAGAAGTGACTGACATGTGGTACGACCGTACCATTATGTGGGTTACAATGGCCGCCTGGGAGGGAGCCCCATGGTCCAGTCCACAGCAGCGATCGAGAGCTTCGCGGCCCTGCGCGAGAGGGCGCGCGAGGAGGGCCCCAGGCGCGTCGCGGTCGTCGACGCGGACGACGAAGTCGCGCTCACGGCGGCGGCGGACGCCCTCGAGCAGGGGATCGCGAGACCGGTCCTCGTCGGGGACGCGGCGGCGATACGGGCGCGGGCCGAGGCGCTCGGACTCGGGAGGCTCCTCGCGTCGGAAGAGGTCGTGGACGACGCGGACGCTCCCTCGTGCGCGGCGCGGATGGCGCGCGACGGCAAGGTCGACGTCCTCCTCAAGGGGCACGTCAGGACCGACGTCCTCCTTAAGGCCGTCCTCGACAAGAACGCCGGCCTGAGGACCGGGACGCTGCTGAGCGACGTCCTCCTCTACGAGGACGCGCGGGAGGGTGTCCGGCGCCTCGTGGCGATCACCGACGGCGGCCTGAACGTCGCCCCCACGCTCGAGCAGAAGGCGCAGATCGTGAGGAACGCCATCGCGGTCCTTCACCGGCTCGGCATCGAGCGGCCGAAGATCGCGATCCTGAGCGCGACCGAAGCGGTCTCGGCCTCGGTCCCGTCGACCCTGGACGCCCAGGCGCTCGCGAAGATGGGAGCGGCGGGGGAGCTCGGCGACGCGGAGGTCTTCGGCCCCCTCGCGCTCGACAACGCGCTCCTCGAGTCTGCGGCGCGGATCAAGGGAATCGTCAGCCCCGTGGCCGGCCACGCCGACGCGCTCGTCGTGCCGAACATCGAGGCGGGGAACGTCCTCGGCAAGGCGGCCAAGTACCTCGGCGGGTCGGCCTGCGCGCACGTCGTCGTCGGGGCGAAGGTCCCGATCCTGATCCCGTCCCGCGTGGAGAGCGCGGAAGACAAGGTCAACGCGATCGCGCTCGGGGTGCTCTTTGCCTCCCGCTGAGGCCCGCATCCTGGCGGTGAACCCCGGGTCGACGTCGACGAAGTTCGCCGTCTTCGGGAGGCTCACCCCGCTCCTCGTGCAGAACCTCCGTCACGAGGCGGAAGAGCTCGAGCCGTTCCGGGGACGCCCGGTCCTCGACCAGCGGGACTTCCGCGCGGCGCAGATCGAGAGCGCCCTCCTCGCGGCCGGGCAGGACGTCAGGACGATGAGCGCCGTCGTCGGCCGGGGCGGCCTCCTGCGGCCCCTCGCCAGCGGCACCTACCTCGTCAACGGCACGATGCTCGACGAGCTGGAGCGCGCCGGGAGGGGCGAGCACGCCTCGAACCTCGGCGCGTTCCTGGCGAGCGGCCTCGCGGCGCGTTCGGGGGCGCCGGCCTACGTCGTCGACCCCGTGAGCGTCGACGAGTGGCCGGAGAGGGCGAGGCTCTCGGGGTCTCCGCTCCTGCCACGCCCGTGCTTCTCGCACGCCCTCAACACGAAGGCGGTCGCGAAGCGCTTCGCGAGGGAGAAGGGCGCGCCCTACCCGTCGCTCCGCCTCGTCGTCGTCCACGCCGGGAGCGGGATCTCGGTCTCGGCGCACGCGGACGGCCGGATGGTCGACGTGAACAACACGCGCGAGGAAGGGCCGTTCTCGACGGAGCGCGCCGGGGGCGTCCCGGTGATGCAGCTCGTCGACCTCTGCTTCAGCGGAAGGTTCACGAGGAAGGACGTCGAGACGCTCCTCTTCCGCGAAGGGGGCCTGCAGGCGCACCTCGGAACGAAGGACCTGCAGGACGTCGAGAGGCGGATCGACGCGGGCGATGCGAAGGCCGCCCTCGTCTTCGACGCGATGCTCTACCAGATCGCCAAGCAGGTCGGCGCGATGGCCGCGGCCCTCGAAGGTCGGGTCGACGCCATCCTCCTGACGGGAGGGATGGCGCATTCGGCGCGTTTCTGTGCGGCGCTGCGGGCTTCCGTCGAGTGGGTCGCCCCCGTCGCGCTCTTCCCGGGCGAGGAGGAGCTCCTGGCCCTGGCCGAAGGGGCGCTCCGTGTCCTCGACGGGGAGGAAGCCCCGCGTCTCCTCCTGGAGGCCGCGGTTCCGCTCCACGCGACCGCCTGAGCGCAGCGGCGAACGAGAAGAGGCACGAAAAGAGGACGGAGGAGAGGGACGATGGAACGCTCGAACGGTTATTCCGGATTCCGCTGGTTCATGCTGGCGACCGTCACCTTCGGCTACGTGACGTGCGGCCTCCTCATCATCCTGTTCGCGCCGGTCCTCGGCGACGTGGCGGGGAGCTTCGGGATCGACGTGGGACAGGCGACGCTCGCGGCGATGGCAACCTACTACTTCTCGAGCGCCGTCGCCGTCCTCGTCGCCGGGCCGCTCATCGACCGCTTCGGCGCCCGGCCGACGATCGTCGCCGGCGGGATCCTCCTCGTGGCCGGCTGCCTCCTCGTGCCGGTCCTCGGTGGGACCGTCGGTGGGCTCGTCCTGACGCGCGTGATCATGGGCCTGGGCTCCGGGCCGATCTCGGCCTGCGTCCCGGCCGTCGCGGCGCGCTGGTTCCCGCCGCACGAGCGGGGGATCTTCGCCGGTGCCCAGGGCTCGGGCATGGCCATCGGCGTCGCCCTCGGCTTCGGCCTGATGCCGGCCGCGATGCAGGCGAAGGGGGGCGACTGGCGGGCCGCCGTGGCCCTCCTCGCGATCGTCCCGGCCGTCAGCCTCGCCCTCTGCGTCGTCACCCTGTTCGTGAAGGAGCCGGCCGTCGCCGAGCAGGCCTCGGCGGAGGCGGGCTCCGGAAGCGAATTCGGGAAAGCGCTGAAGGAGCCGGCCTTCTGGGTCGGCGTCCTCGGGATGTTCGCCTTCGTCTGGATCATGAACGCGTTCAACCAGCAGACGCCGGGGTACCTCGCGGTCCCCGCGCCGCTCGGCCTGGGCCTCGGCGCGGTGGCGGCCGGGCAGAAGATGATCGCCGTCCAGATCGGGATGATTCTCGGCGCGATCGGCTGCGGCGTCTTCCTCGACAAGGTCCTGAAGGGGAACGCGCGGCCCCTCCTCGTCGCCGGATTCCTCTTCTCGGCAGTCTTCATGGTCGCGGTCCGCCTCCCGGCCGTCCACGGAAGCGCGGCTCTCCTCGGGATCACGCTCTTCCTCTGCGGCTTCTTCGAGTCGTTCACGATCCCCGCGATCTCGGCCTTCATTTCGCTCCACTACCCGCAGAGCATCATGGGGAAGGTCTTCGCCGTCTCGTTCGGCGTCTCCCTCTTCGCGGGGGCTCTCGGCGTGGGGCTCGGGGGAGCGATCCTTCACGCGACCAGCAGCTACGACGTGCCGATCGTCCTCGTCGGCGTCGTGGCACTCCTCGGCGCTGCGGTCACCGCCACCCTCCGCCCGCCGAAGGCGTTCGCCCTCCCGGCGGATGCGGCGGCGGGCCGGTAGCAGGCGCACGGTGTTCCGCTACTTTCCGACGAACTACCCCTGGAACCTCGCGGTCGACCTCGCCATCGAGATGGGGGCGCGGATCGGGGAGATCGAGGAGATGTGCGCGCCGCTGGTCGAGGCGTCGAGGCAGCCCGACGCAGAGGGGACACGCGCTTTCCGCGAGACCTGGTCGTCGATGGCCGATCGTCTCTGCGAGCTCGCGGCCGAGGACGAGGCCGCCGGCCGGCTCCTCTCGGCCGGAGACAAGTACGGCCGGGCCGCGACGTACCTCCTCACCGCCGAGCGGCTCCAGCCGCACGGGGCACCGGGGCGGGCCGCGCTCTACCGGCGCGTCCTCGACGTCTTCGCCCGCGGCGTCGTGCTGGCCGGGGAGAACTGCGAGCGGGTGGAGATCCCGTACGGGGAGACGCGCCTCGCGGGCCTCCTCGTCCGGGCCGAAGGGGTGGAGGGACGCGGTCCGATCCTCGTGCAGGTCAACGGCCTCGACTCCACGAAGGAGATGAAGTACCGGGTCGGTCTGCCGAACGCGCTTGCGAGGCGGGGAGTCTCCTCCCTCGTCGTCGACCAGCCCGGCACCGGCGAGGCGCTGCGGCTGCACGGGCTGACCGCGGCCTGGGACAGCGAGAGGTGGGCGAGCCCGATCGTCGACTGGCTCGAGACGCGCGACGACGTCGACCCGGCCCGTATCGGCCTCGAGGGCGTCTCTCTCGGGGGCTACTTCTGTCCGCGCGCCGTGGCCTTCGAGCCGCGGTTCGCCTGCGGCGTCGTCTGGGGGGCGAACCACGACTGGCGGGACGTCCAGAAGAAGCGGCTCGCCCGCGAGGGGAGCCTCCCGGTGCCCCACTACTGGGAGCACGTCCGCTGGGTGTGGGGGGCGAAGGACATGGACGAATTCCTGGCCGTTGCCGAGCACGTCCACCTCGACGGGATCCTCGACCGGATACGGGTGCCGTTCCTCGTGACGCACGGCGAGGAGGACTCGCAGATCCCGGTCGCCTGGGCTCACCGGACGTACGAGCAGCTCGTCAACAGCCCGAAGCGCGAGCTGAAGGTCTTCACCCGCCGCGAGGGGGGCGTGCAGCATTCCAGCTTCGACAACTCGGCCAACGCGGGCGCCTTCATCGCCGACTGGGTGGCGGAGACGCTCGGCGGGCGGGTCGCCCTGCCGCCACGCGGCGAGGGGAAGGAGAGACGATGAAGATCCTCGGACCCGACTCCCTCGTCTTCGGCGTCGACGACGTCGCCGCCTGCCGCCGCTTCCTCGAGGACTACGGCCTCGACCCGGTCGGGGCGACGGAGGCGGGGGGCCGCTTCGAGGCGCTCGACGGGACGTCCGTCGTCCTCGCGCGCCGCGACGACCCGGGCCTGCCGACCCCCCTCGAGACGGCGACGATGCTCCGGAAGACGGTCTACGGCGTTGCCGACGCGGAGACGCTGGAGGCCGTCGCGCGCGAGCTCGGGAAGGACCGCGACGTCGTCCGGCTCGCCGACGGGAGCCTCGAGGCGAAGGACGACCTGGGGTTCCTGCTCGGGTTCCAGGTGACCGTCCGCCGTCCGCTCGAGCTCCCCGCTGAGGCCGTCAACGCCCCCGGCGCGCCCGCGGGGCGCGGTCCGAACGCGCTCGGGATCGTCGAGGACGCGGCGGTGAAGCCGCGGACGCTCTCGCACGTCGTCTACTTCGTGCCGGACGTCCCGAGGGCCGAGGCGTTCTACGTGGAGCGGCTCGGCTTCCGCTGCACCGACCGGCTCGTGGGGGCCGGGCCGTTCCTCAGGCCCGCCGGCACGCCCGACCACCACACCCTCTTCCTCATCCAGACGCCTCCCTTCCTGAAGGGGGTCGAGCACTTCACCTTCCACCTCGGCGGGCCGACGGAGGTGATGACGGCCGGAAGCCGCCTCGCGGCGAAGGGGCACCCGAGCGTCTGGGGGCCGGGCCGGCACAAGATGGGCTCCAACTGGTTCTGGTACTTCCGGAGCCCGTTCGGCTGCAACGTCGAGTACGACGCCGACATGGACCTGCACGACGACGCCTGGGTCCCCCGCGCGGTGCCGATCACCGCCGAGGCGTCGCAGGCGTTCCTCTTCCAGCTCCGCGAGAAGTGGATCCCGGGCGGCCCGCCGCCGGCGGGCGGCGAACGGCACTGAACGGCCGAAGGAGGCGCGCATGACCACTCCCGCACGCGACGTCCTGATCATCGGCGGCGGCTTCTCCGGGATGTCGGCGGCGATCGAGCTGCGAAAGCGGGGCCTTTCCGTCGACCTCGTCGAGATCGACGCGGGGTGGCGCTCGTACGGCGCGGGCATCAGTCTCGGCGGTGCGACGCTCCGCGCCTTCCGGACCCTCGGGATCCTCGACGCGTTCCTGGAGCAGGGAGCCGCGACGGACGGCGTCGACGTCCACCTCGGCAGCGGCCAGAAGGTGGCAGAGCTCCCGACGCCGCGGCTGGCCGGCCCGGAGGTGCCGGGCAACGGCGCGATCCTTCGCCCCGTCCTCGCGTCGATCCTCGCGCAGGCGACGCGGGCCTCGGGCACCCGGGTCCGGCTGGGGTGCACGTTCACGTCCCTCTCGCCGTCGGCCGGGAAGGTGGAGGCCGGCTTCACGGACGGGACCTCGGCGGCCTACGACCTCGTGATCGGCGCGGACGGTCTCTATTCGAAGGTGCGGCAGGCCGTCCTGCCGGACGCTCCCCGGCCGCGGTACAGCGGCCAGGGGGTCTGGCGCGCGGTGCTGCCGCGCACGCCCGAGGTGGCGTGCCTCTGCATGTGGCTCGGCCCGAAGGTGAAGGTCGGCCTCAACCCGGTCTCGAAGACCGAGATGTACATGTTCGTCACCGAGGACCGCGAGCGGCCGGTGCGGGTCGGAGAGGCCGAGGCGCTGCCGATGCTGAAAGCCCTTCTCGCGCCGTTCGACGCCCCGGCGGTCCGGTGGTGCCGCGAACAGCTGGGAGAGGGCTCGCGGATCGTCTACCGGCCGCTCGAGGGGCTCCTCGTGCCGCGCCCCTGGTACCGGGACAGGGTCGTCCTGATCGGCGACGCCGTCCACGCCACGACGCCGCACATGGGAGCCGGCGCCGGCATCGGCGTCGAGGACGCCATCGTCCTCGCCGAGGAGCTGGGCCGGGGCGGGGCGGCGTCCGACGCGCTCGCCCGGTTCCAGGAGCGGAGGTGGGAACGCTGCCGCACCGTCGTGGAGAACTCCGGCCGGCTCGGGGTGATCGAGATCACGGGCGGCGACAAGGAGGAGCACGCGCGCCTGATGCGAGAGACGCTGGTGGCGCTCGCGGCGCCGATCTGAGAGGCCCCGGGCCGGACGCCGCCCCGGGAAAGGAGACCGCCATGGCACGTCGCTTCGTCGACCTCTCGATCCCCCTGGAGAACGGGGTCCTCTCCGACCCGCCGCCGCTGGCGCCGCGGATCACCTACCAGAAGCACGCCGACACGGTCCCGGAGTTCCTCGCGCTCCTGCCGGGGGTGTCCGCGGAGGACTTCCCCGACGGCGAGGCGGCCGCCGCCGAATGGGTCTCGCTCAGCACCCACAGCGGCACGCACCTCGACGCGCCGTGGCACTACCACTCGACGATGGACGCGCGGGTGGGAGGCCCTCGCCGCGCGATCACGATCGACGAGGTGCCGCTCGAGTGGTGCTTCCAGCCGGGGGTCAGGCTCGACTTCCGGCACCTCCCCGACGGGCACGTCGTCACCGCTGCCGAGGTCGAGGCCGAGCTCGCGCGGATCGGGCACGAAGTCGAGCCGCTCGACATCGTCCTCGTCAACACCCGCGCCGGCAGCCGCTACGGGGAGCCCGACTTCCTCTCGGCCGGCTGCGGCATGGGCTACGCGGCGACGATGTACCTGCTCGAGAGGGGCGTCCGGCTGACCGGTACGGACGCCTGGAGCTGGGACGCCCCCTTCCCGCACACGGCGCGGCGGATCGCCGAGACGGGCGACAAGGCGCTCGTCTGGGAGGGGCACAAGGCCGGCCGCGACATCGGGTACTGCCACCTCGAGAAGCTGCATGGGCTGGAGGCCCTGCCGGCCCACGGCTTCTACGTCAGCTGCTTCCCCCACAGGGTGCGCGGCGGCTCGGCGGGCTGGACCCGCGCCGTCGCCATCCTCGACGACGCGCTCCTCGCGCTGCCACGCCGATGAGCGGCGCCGCCGCGCGCGGGATGGCCCGATGAAGCTCGCCTCGCTCCGCTCCGGGTCCCCCGACGGACGGCTCGTCGTCGTCTCCCGCGACCTGTCGCGTGCCGTCGACGCCTCGCCCGTCGTCCCCCACCTCCTCCACGCCCTCGAGCGCTGGGAGGAGGTGGAGCCGGCGTTGCGGCGCCTCTCGGCGCGCCTCGAGAGCGGCTCTGCAGAGGGCGCCTTCGCCTTCCGCCCCGACGCCTGCGCGGCCCCGCTGCCGCGCTCCTTCCAGTGGTGCGACGGCTCCGCCTTCCTCGAGCACGGGCGGCTCATGGAGCGCGCTTTCGGGACGCCGCCGATCCCCGACTTCGACACCGTGCCCGTGATGTACCAGGGCGCCTCCGACGACTTCCTCGGACCCTGCGACGACGTTCCGCTCCCCGACGAGGAGCTCGGCATCGACTTCGAGGGGGAGTTCGGCGTCGTCGTCGACCGGGTCCGGATGGGCGCGCGCCCGGCGGAGGCGCTCTCCCGCGTGCGCCTCCTCGTCCAGCTGAACGACTGGAGCCTCCGGACCCTCGGCCCGCGCGAGATGCGGAGCGGCTTCGGCTTCTTCCAGTGCAAGCCCTCGACGAGCTTCGCCCCGGTGGCGGTCACGCCAGACGAGCTCGGCGACGGCTGGCGGGACGGGCGCGTTCACCTCTCCCTATCGGTGGAGTGGAACGGCCGCTGGTTCGGAAACCCGGGCGGAGGAGAGATGGACTTCTCCTTCGGCGACCTCGTTGCCCACGCCGCTCGGACGCGCCGGCTCGCGGCGGGGACCATCGTCGGCTCGGGGACGGTCTCCAGCCGCGACCGCGCAGCCGGATCGGCCTGCATCGCCGAGCGACGGGTGGTCGAGACGATCGAAGAGGGGGCCGCGAGGACGCCCTTCATGCGCTTCGGCGACACCGTGCGGATGGAGGCCCGGGACGCCCGCGGGTTCGCCCCCTTCGGCGCGATCGAGCAGCGGGTCGTCCGCGCGGAAGGGCGGGTCTGACGTGGAGGCCCAGGCCCGGGCAGAGGACGGAGCGCTGCCGGATGCGCCGCGGGAGCTCCGGGCGCCGGAGGAAGGCGCGGTCCCGCACTCGCTCCTGGAGGACGCGCAGGCGATCCTCACCGCGACCTTCCTCTTCGCCTTCTCGATGGCGATCGTCTCGTCGGCCGGGCTCCTGACGGGAGGAACGAGCGGCATCGCCCTCCTCCTCCACTACGCGACGGGGATCTCCTTCGGCCGCATCCTCTTCGTGGCGAACATCCCGTTCTACGTCCTGGCGGTGAGGAAGCTCGGGTGGCGGTTCACCTGCCGGACGTTCGTCGCGGTGGCCCTCGTGTCGGGCTTTTCGGAGCTGATGCCGCGCGTCGTCAGGTTCGGCGCGCTCGACCCGCTCTTCGCCGCCGTGGCGGGGGGGCTCCTCGCCGGCCTCTCCCTCCTGATCCTCCTCCGGCACGGGTCGAGCCTCGGCGGAATCGGCGTCCTGGCGCTCTACCTCCACGACCGATTCGGCTGGCGGGTGGGGATCGTCCAGCTCGTCCTCGACGCGGCGATCCTGGGCTCCGCCTTCGCCGTCGCCTCCCCGGGACGGGTCGTCCTGTCGATCGCCGGGATGTGCGCCTTCAACCTGACGATCGCCGTCAACCACCGTCGCGACCGATACGTCGTTGCGCTCACCTGAGGGCGTTCGGGGGGGCCCCAGGGGGTCCAGGGTGTTCCGTATGTCGATACACTTGCATCGCAATGTGGAGCATAATGCGATCGGCCCCCCTGTCCCGGGGGCCCTCGGACGCGAAGCGAAACCGTGAAGACAGCGAACCCGATCTCACGGAACGGAGGATGACGATGCTCAAGAACCCGGCCTATGGCGTGGACCTCGAAGCCCCCTACTTCACGAAGGACAAGTGGGTCTCACCGTTCTTCTTCGCACCCGACGTGCAGGGAGAGGTCACGCCGCCGAAGAAGGTCCTCATCCACGACGTGACGCTACGCGACGGCGAGCAGGCCCCGCGCATCGCGTTCACGCCGGAAGAGAAGATCCTCATTGCACTGGAGCTCGACAAGCTCGGCGTCCACTCCATCGAGCCGGGCCTGCCCGCGACGCCGGAAGACCAGGAGGTCATCCGGAAGCTCACGGGGATGGGGCTGAAGTCGAAGATCGTCCCCCTCTGCCGGGTCAAGGAGGGCGACGTCAAGGCGTGCGTCGACCTGATGCCCGACGGCGTCCTCCTCGAGATCGCCATCAACCCCTACTTCCTCCGCGACGTCTACAAGAAGACGCCGGAGGGGCTCGTCGACGAGGTCGCCGAGTACGCGAAGGAGTTCCGCCGCCTCGGCCGCTACGTCGAGTTCATGGGGTGGGACGCCTTCCGGGTCCCGGCGGACTACTTCGAGAAGTTCTTCCGGCTCTTCGCCGAGAAGGTCGACGTCGACCGGATCACCGTCGCCGACACGTTCGGCATGGCGCACCCGCTCGCGATGTTCAAGCACATCCGCAAGCTGAAGGAGTGGACGGGCAAGCCGATCGGCCTCCACATCCACAACGACTTCGGCCTCGCGACGGCGAGCTCCGTCATGGCGATCTCGGCCGGCGCCGACATGGTCCACACCTCGGTGAACGGCATCGGCGAGCGGACGGGCAACGTCGCGACCGAGGAGGTCACCCTCGCCCTGCAGCACCTGTTCGACATCGACTGCGGAGTGGACCTCTCGAAGCTCGCGAACGTCTCCGAGATCGTCTCCGAGATCTCGAAGGTCGAGCGGGCCCGCAACAAGCCGGTCGGCGGCTCGGGGATCTTCGAGGTCGAGTCGGGGATCATCGTCCACGTCATCGAGAACCTCGCGAAAACCGAGGTCGGCCGGTACGGGATGCACCCGTACAAGCCGAGCATCACCGGGCGCGAGGACCTCGTCATCGTCGCCGGCCGCGGCACCGGGCACCACTCGACGAAGAGGTTCCTCGACGAGCGCGGCATCCAGGCCGACGACGCGACGATCGAGCGGATCACCGAGCGGATCAAGCAGGCCGCGCTCTCGCTGAAGAACGCCCTGCCGAAGTCGTTCCTCGACGAGATCATCGCGGAGGAGACCGGCACGGCAGGAAACTGACGGCAGGCGGCACCGCAGGCGAGACGTCCGTGGGATCGGAGGGGGACGCGACGGCGTGCCCCTCCGATCCCAACGGCGGGACGGAAACCCCTCCGAAGAAGCCCGCTCTGGCGGTTACGCCGCGGTGCGGGATCGGGGGCCGGTGATCCCGGACATAGAATCGCAGGCACTCCGATGACGCAACAACCTCCGACAAGGCGCCGACCCCCGGTGCGTACCACGCGCTCCCGGCAGTCCATGGAGCAGGCGGTGAACGGACCAACGACGAGACAGCCGGGCTCCATTCAATCATCGAGTGAGCGCTGCTTCGCTCACGGGGCGTTGTTCTTCTTCATGGTGATGCTGCCCGCCGTCTTCACCGCCCTGCTGCCCGTGGCCTGGACGACGCTCACCCGCGAGCAGGGCGTGGTGACCGCTACGACGCACAAGCACCTGCTGATGTTGATTCCATTCTCGTGGAACACCGTAGCGGGCGTGACCAACGTGGATCTCAGGACCGAATCGGGTTCGTGGACGAGATCGCAAGGCCGATACGGCAAGGTGGAAGACAGGGCGTCGATCCTCCTCGTCGGTAAGCACGACCTCGCGAGGGTGCCGGTGGACGCGGAGCGCGCCCAGTCCACCGCTGGCCTGATGGAGGGCTTCCTGCAGGACGAGACGTCGACCTCGAGGAGGTTCTTCACCTACGCGGATCTGACTTTCAGCATCGTCGTCGGCGGCCTGCTGACGCTGCTGTCCGCCGGCTACCTGCTGTTGTGGGTTCACAGGTGGTACGCGGCGCTTCGGGCGCGAAGCGAGCCGGTGGCCGACATCTCCTGAGGAGACGACCGCGAGGAGCCCGGGGAACAGGTGCTCGATCAGCCTCGCGCCGGTCGCGATCGGGTTCGACCTCACCGTCCTCCACCAGATCAGCAGGCCCGTCACGCGGACCTCCGCGAACCCGGCGCGAAGCACCGGGGTCGCGGTGTTCCTGGGCGGCTGGACCGTCGATCAGCTCTGGCTCTTCTCGGTCGCGCCGCTCGTCGGGGCGCTTCCGGGCGCAGGGATCAGCAGGTTCATCAGCGATTCTCGCTGCTTGGCTCGTTCTCGCGGCGTCCGTCGCCGGAGTGGGGGCTGCCACCACGACCGTCAAGTGGGCACGCACCCGACTGAAACGACAGTCCGTGTCGAGGATCCGCGTACCCACCCATACCCAGCAGACGGGCGCGACTCGGGTCAGGAGAGACGATGCGCCGGATGACGCAGCCCTCGGTGATGGAGGAAAGCACCCGCATCACGCCCTGGCACCGGGGACAGACGACCGGATCGGCCTCGCACACCCCCTCGAAAGGCCGCAGTGCCGGACGCCGCGGAGTTCGGCGAGTCGCGCCTCCTGTACTCCATGGGCACTGTCTTGACGGCGCCGCCCCGGACGTCCAGGCGGAAGTGACGCCGCCGAAGAGGGTCTGCATCTACGACGTCGCGCCTCGCGACGGCGAGCAGGCCCCGCGCATCGCGTTCACGCCAGAAGAGAAGATCCTCATTGCCCTCGAGCTCGACAAGCTCGGCGTCCACTCCATCGAGCCCGGCCTGCCCGGCGACGCCGGAAGACCAGGAGGTCATCCGGAAGCTCACGGGGATGGGGCTGAAGTCGAAGATCGTCCCCCTCTGCCGGGTCAAGGAGGGCGACGTCAAGGCGTGCGTCGACCTGATGCCCGACGGCGTCCTCCTCGAGATCGCCATCAACCCCTACTTCCTCCGCGACGTCTACAAGAAGACGCCGGAGGGGCTCGTCGACGAGGTCGCCGAGTACGCGAAGGAGTTCCGCCGCCTCGGCCGCTACGTCGAGTTCATGGGGTGGGACGCCTTCCGGGTCCCGGCGGACTACTTCGAGAAGTTCTTCCGGCTCTTCGCCGAGAAGGTCGACGTCGACCGGATCACCGTCGCCGACACGTTCGGCATGGCGCACCCGCTCGCGATGTTCAAGCACATCCGCAAGCTGAAGGAGTGGACGGGCAAGCCGATCGGCCTCCACATCCACAACGACTTCGGCCTCGCGACGGCGAGCTCCGTCATGGCGATCTCGGCCGGCGCCGACATGGTCCACACCTCGGTGAACGGCATCGGCGAGCGGACGGGCAACGTCGCGACCGAGGAGGTCACCCTCGCCCTGCAGCACCTGTTCGACATCGACTGCGGAGTGGACCTCTCGAAGCTCGCGAACGTCTCCGAGATCGTCTCCGAGATCTCGAAGGTCGAGCGGGCCCGCAACAAGCCGGTCGGCGGCTCGGGGATCTTCGAGGTCGAGTCGGGGATCATCGTCCACGTCATCGAGAACCTCGCGAAAACCGAGGTCGGCCGGTACGGGATGCACCCGTACAAGCCGAGCATCACCGGGCGCGAGGACCTCGTCATCGTCGCCGGCCGCGGCACCGGGCACCACTCGACGAAGAGGTTCCTCGACGAGCGCGGCATCCAGGCCGACGAGGCGACGATGGAGGGCATCACGGAACGGATCAGGCAGGCCGCGCTCGTGATGAAAGACTTCGCGCCTGCCCCGTGGCACGATCCCGGCATCCGCCCGAACCGGAAACCGCAGGAGATCGAAAGGGGGCCCGGATGAACCGCGGCTGCTTCTCCGAAAGACTCGTCGCGCGAGACCTCGCCGCATCGCAGGCGTCGTGCGAGAGGCCCGGCCTCTTTGACGAGCTCGTGTGATGAGGTAGTCCGCCCCGGCGGCCAGCCCCGACGCGGCCGTCGCGACCCTCGAGGGGTGGCGCAGCGAGCTCGTCGAGGCGGTCGCGCTGAATGCCGCGCTGGCGGACCCGAAGCGCGATTCGAGGAGGGCGCCGGAGGGGCGGCCCGGCCTTCGGTGAATGGAGGGAACCATGAAGAAGCTCGTATTCACGACTTTCATCGACGCGCCGCGCGAGACGGTGTGGGACCGGATGCTGGCGCCCGCGACGTACGAGCGGTGGACGGCAGCGTTCGCCGAGGGCTCGCGCTTCGAGGGCTCCTGGGCCGAAGGGGCGCGGATCCGGTTCCTGGGGCCCGACGGGAGCGGCGGGATGGTCTCGATGATCGAGGCGAACAGGCGTCCGGCGTTCCTCTCCATCCTCCACCTCGGCATCGTGAAGGACGGCGTGGAGGACACGACGAGCGAGGCCGTGAAGGGCTGGGCGGGGGCGCACGAGAACTACACGTTCTCGGAGAAGGGGACCGGCACCGAGCTGAAGATCGAGCTCGACGTGACGCCCGACTTCGAAGACTTCATGAACGAGACGTGGCCAAAGGCGCTCGGGCGGCTGAAGGAGATCTGCGAGGAACCGCCGGCGTCGGGCTGAGAGGCGTTTCCGGCAGGCCTAGATCGGGACCACCCCCAGGCTCACGCTCTTCGTCACCTCGATGTCGAGTTGAATAGCCCGGCCACCCGGCTCGGCGACGGTGAGGGCGTACCGTCCGCTCCCTTCCTCGAGGCCGTCGAGCCTGAAGTCGCCGAAGGCGTCGGTCGTCGCGGTCGCCACGATCTCGGTGCCGCGGGAGAGCGTGACCTTCGCGCCCGCGAAGCAGTCGACGACGCCGTTCGCCTCGGCGGCAACGCTGCCGGCGACGAAGCACTTCTCGAAGCGGGCGAGGTTCCCGTAGAGCGCGGTCGGCTTCGTGCCGTGCTCGGGGTGAAGCGGCAGGAGCCCTTCCGTGGCGGCGAGGCGCGCGGCCCCGGCGTCGTCGAGGCGGACGACCTTCAGGGCGCCCGTCGGGCAGACCTGGACGCAGCGCGGCTCCTTCCAGCCGGTGTCGAGGAGGTGGGCGCAGAGGGTGCACTTCTGCGGGACCGAAAGCTCCTCGTTCCAGTCGATGGCGCCGTACGGGCAGCTCTCGACGAGGTCGCGGCGCCCTTTCGCCTTCTCGGGGTCGATCAGGACGATGCCGTCGGGGCGGCGGTGGACCGCGCCTCCGGAGGCGTTGACGCACGGGGCGTCCGCGCAGTGCTGGCAGGGAGTCGGACGGTAGGCGACGTCGACGTGCGGGTACTGGCCCCGCTCCTTGCGGACGACGTCGATCCAGCGGGCCCCGCGGCGGGGCTGAGGGCCGGTGACGCCGGGCCAGTCGTTGCCGACGTGCTCGTCCTTGCAGGCGAGGAGGCAGTTGTTGCAGTCCTCGCACCTGGCGACGTCGATGACGAAACGGACGGTGGGAGCGGTCACGGGGCCACCTCTTCTTCGGTCGCCTTGCGGATCTCGACGAGGCACGACATCGCGGCGATGGAGTGCGACTTCCTGATCTGCATCCGGCTCGGCGTCAGGATGTTGATGCAGCCTCCGCGGTCGGCGGACCGCCCCGGCTCGCCGGCGGGGTCGTAGACGGCGCACGACTCGTAGGAGTGGACGGTGCCCGGGCCGACGCGGCCGGTGAGCTGGGCGGCGCAGACGACGGCGCCCCGGTCGTTGAAGACGGTGACGAGGTCGCGGTCGGCGACGCCCCGGGCCGCGGCGTCGTCGGGGTTGAGGCGGACGATCCAGTAGTCTCGGCCGCCGACGCGGGTCCGGTGGTCGGTGATGTCGTTGACGAAGCTGTCCTTGCCGTCGCTCTGCGTGTGGAACGTGAAGCGGGGGTGGGGCGAGACGAGCTGGAGCGGGTACTTCGCGAAGAGCTCCGTGGCGTGCGGCCCTTCCCAGGAGGGGACGTACTTGAGGATGGGCGGTCGTTCGGGGTCGTCGGGGTCGAAGCGCTTGAGGCTGGACGACTCGAACTCGATCTTCCCCGTCTGGGTCTGCAGGCCGTTGCGGAATCCGTGCGTGTAGTCGCCCGGCAGGGGAGTCAGCTCGGGCGTGTCTTTCGCGCGCCCCTCGGCGTACCAGCGGTAGGAGACGGGGTCGCGGCGATTTGCCGGTAGGGGCGGGATGACGTAGTACCCCTTCTTCGCGAACTCCTCCCAGGTGATGGCCTTCGGGAGGTCCGTCGCGTCGAAGTAGCGGCGGCACCAGTCGAGCTCGCTCGACCCTTCGGAGAACGCCATTCCGATGCCGAGGCGCTTGGCGAGGTCGAGGAAGATCTGGAAGTCGGACTTCGACTCGCCGAGCGGCTCGATGCACTTGTGCTGCAGGACCGCGATCCGGTGGTTCATCTGCGTGAAGGCGTGGTGGATGTAGCCGCCGCAGTTCGCGAGCTCGCTGATGTCCCAGCGCTCGAAGTTCGTGCAGGCTGGCAGGATCACGTCGGCGAACTTCGCCTCACCCTCGAACCAGATCGACTGGTTGACGACGAACTCGAGCGCGTCGGTCCGGTACATCCGCGCGTACCGGTTCGTCTCGGTCATCGTCCCGATGTGCGAGCCGCCGTACTTGTAGTAGAGCTTCACCTTCGAGTGGCCGGGCGAGGGGTACTGGAAGCGGAAGAACTGCCCCTCGATCGTCCTCGGGTCGGTCGGGTACCCCTCGCACTCCCCGTCGACGACCGCCTCGGGGATCTTCAGCCGCGGAATCATCTGCTGGACGGAGTTCATCGACGGGGCCATCGGCATCCGCGGGTAGACGTTGACGGCCGCCGCCGTTCCCGCGAGGTCGCCGGAGAGACCCCCCTCGGAGTAGCCGGGGAAGTAGAAGCGGGTGTCGACCGGCGTCCCCTGCTGGAGGCAGCCCATGTTCACGCCCGGCTTTCCGAGGCCCTGCATCCCCATGAGGCAGACCATGCCGCGCGCCCAGTCGATGCCGTTCGCGGTGCGGCAGGCCCCGCCGAAGCCGATGATCCCGCCCGCGGCGAGGTAGGTCTTCTTCGTCCCCCACTCGCGGGCGAGGGCGCGGAGGTCTTTCGCGGGGACGCCCGTCTCCTTCTCCTGCCACTCGGGCGTCTTCGGGAGGCCGTCGTCCTCGCCGAGGACGTAGCTCTTCCACTTGTCGAAGCCGACGGTCCGCTCGGCGACGTAGGCCTTGTCGTAGAGCCCCTCGGTCATCCAGACGTGCGCGATGGCGAGGACCATGGCGCTGTCGGTCCCGGGGCGGGGGGCGATCCACTTGCCGCCGAAGAGGGCCGCCGTGTGGTTGTAGTAGGGGTCGATGTGGACGAGAGGGATCCCGAGCTCCTTCAGCCACTGGCGGCGGATGGTCCCGTCGTGCGCGCCGTAGACACCGCTCGTCGCCTCCGGGTCGCTCGACCAGAAGACGACCATCTCGCAGTTCTGGAGGAGGTCCTCGACGGTGTTGTACGTCTCGCCGCCGCCGTTGCGGGCGCTCTGGCCCCAGTGGTGCGCGGCCCCCCAGTACCACCCCTCCCAGCTGTCGGGGTTGTGGGCGACGGGCGTCCAGCCGACGTTGTTGAAGAAGCGGAGGCGCGCCGAGAGCCAGTAGCCGAGGGCCCCCCAGGTGTGGTGCGAGCCGCTCCCGTTCAGGATGGCGCCGGGGCCGTGCTGCTGCTTGACCCGGAGGATCTCCCTGGCCACCAGGTCGAGCGCCTCGTCCCAGCTGATCCTCACGTAGCCCGAGGTGCCGCGGTTCTGCGGGTTCCGCTCGCCGTCGGGGTCGAAGTCGACCCGCTTCATCGGGTAGAGGAGGCGGTCGGGGGAGTAGACGAGCGACTTCCAGGCGAGGGTATGGGCGTTGACGGTCGACTTTCGCGGGGGCGAGAAGGTCTTCCCGTGCGCCTCGACGCTCCACCCTTCGGCGTCACCTTCACCGAGCTCGATCGGCGTGATCCGGAGGATCTTCCCGTCCTTCACGTAGACGAAGACGACGCCGCCGTTCGTATTGCTCGTGAAGCGACGGACGCCGTTTCCGACTTCGACGCCGTACTCGGTACCGATGCTCGCGAGCATGTTGAGCGTCTGGGAGAGCCAGACGACGTTCTCGTCGTCGCCGATCGCCTCCATCTGGAACGTCTTGGCGGCGCTGACGAAGTCGAGCTGGCTCCGGCGGGGGTCGAGGAGCCGGGCGGCGATGGCCGCCGTCTCGAAGGAGAGGACGACGTGAGGCTCGCCGTGGAGCCCCGCGCGGGAGCGGACGGCCCCTCCCTCGAACGTGAACGTCCGGCCCTGCGTGCCGTCGCGGAGGCGGACGTGGGCGACGAGGTCCTTCTCCTTCAGGCGGGCCGCGAAGGCGGGATGGCGTCGCGCCGTGAGCCTGAGGAGCTTCTCGAGCCCGTAGAGCAGGACGGAGACTTTCGCGGTGTCGAGCGCCATCTGGGACCTTCTTGCCTCCCGGTCTCTTCGATCCTTGACAGCCTCCCGGGGGCGGGCTTAGTGTATCAAACAACGGTGCGGCTGTACCGGATCACGGTTAGATCCGAACCGACAGCAGGCCCGGGGAGGCGCCGATGGGTTCGAAGAAGGAAGGCCTGATCCAGATCGTCGGGGCGGGGAACGTCCTCGACGACGCGGGGACGCTCGAAGCCTGGTCGAAGGACCTGAGCCTCGTCGCTGCGCGCAAGCCCTGGTTCGTCGTCCGGCCGAAGGACGCCGTCCAGGTCCAGGCGCTCGTCGCCTGGGCGAACGAGACGGGAACGCCGCTCGTCCCCGTCAGCTCGGGCGGCCCGCACTTCCTCGGCGACACCGTCCCGAGCGTGCCCGAGGCCGTGATCGTCGACCTCTCCGGGATGAAAGCGATCCTGAAGATCGACACGCGGAACCGGATCGCCGTCATCGAGCCGGGCGTCACCTACGCCCAGCTGGACGCCGCGCTCGCGGAAAGCGGGCTGCGCATCGCACGGCCGCTCGCACCGCGGGCGAACAAGTCGGTCGTCGCGAGCCTCCTCGAGAGGACGCCGACCGTCATCCCGCGCCTGAACTACAACCTCCCCGAGCCGCTGCGCACCTGCGGCGTCGTCTGGGGGACGGGCGAGGTCGCGTTCACCGGCGAGGCGGGCTCCGGTCCGAGGTCGCTCGAGGACCAGTGGAAGCGAGGCGCCTCGCAGGTCGACCCGAAGGGGCCCAACGCCACCGACCTGATGAGGATCGTGACCGGGGCCCAGGGGTCGATGGGGATCGTCATCTGGGCTTCCGTGCGGCTCGACGTCGCCCCGACGGTCCACGAGTACACGTTCGTCCCGGGCAGGACGCTCGACGAGCTGACCGGCTTCTGGCAGAAGCTGACGCGGACCCGCCTCGGCGACGAGGTGGCCGTGCTGAACGCCGCGCAGCTGGCGCAGCTCGTCGGGAAGGACGCGGCCGCGATCGATTCGCTCCGGGCGAGCCTGCCTCCGTACGTCGTCGTGATCGGCCTGGGCGGCGCGGCGCTCTTCCCCGAGGAGCGGGTCGCCGTCGCACGGAAGGACCTCGACGCGATCGTCACCGGCTGCGGCCTGACGCGCGTCGCGTCCCTCCCGGGCGTCTCGCCGGCCGACGTCGAAGGCGTCTTCGAGGGCTGCTCCGCCGAGCCGCACTGGAAGGTGCGTTACCGGGGCGCCTCGCAGCAGGTCTTCTTCCTCTCGAAGATCGAGAAGGTCCCGGCGCTCGTCGCGACGGTCCGGGCGGCCGCCGAGGCGAACGGCGTCGCGGCCGGCGAGGTGGGCGTCTACGTCCAGCCGCAGCACCAGGGGGTCGTCCAGCACGTCGAGCTGACCCTGCCCTACGACCCGGGCAACGCGCGCCAGGCGGCGCGCATGAAGGCGGCCGTCGAGAAGGCGAGCCGCGACGCGATGGCGGGCGGCGCCTACTTCTCGAGGCCCTACGGCGAGTGGGCCGACATGGTCTACGCGCGCGACGCCGACGCGAAGCTCGTCCTCCAGACCGTCAAGGCAATCGTCGATCCGAAGAACGTCATGAACCCCGGGAAGCTCTGCTTCTAGAGAAGGCGAGGAAGACAGCGATGGCTCTCGAAGAATTCCGCGCCGACGCGATGAGGTGCACGCGCTGCACCTACTGCCGTTGGATCCCCTTCGACCTCGTCAAGAGCGACAGGTTCGCCAAGGGCTGCCCGTCGATGGAAGCGGGGAAGTTCCACGCCTACTCCGCGGGCGGCCGTCTCGTGACGGCGCTCTCCCTGATGGACGGACGCTCCACGGTGACCGAGAAGACGAAGGACTCGGTCTTCAAGTGCACCCTCTGCGGCCAGTGCGACGTCAGCTGCAAGATGTGCCGCTACGACATGGAGCCTCTCGCGGCGATGCGCGAGCTCCGCTTCGACCTCGTCGAGAACGGCCACACCCTCCCGCAGCTCGAGCCCGTGCTCGAGAGCCTCCGGACCGAGTTCAACATGCTCGGCCGGTCGGCGGACGAGAGGGGCGACTGGGCGAAGACGCTGAAGGTGAAGGACCTGACGAAGGAGAAAGCCGAGGTGGTCTTCCACGCCGGGTGCCGCTATTCCTTCGACGGCGCCCTCGGCCCCGTCGCCCGCCTCTCCGTGCGGATCCTGCAGGAGGCCGGCGTCGACGTCGGCATCTTCGGCGAGGCAGAGCACTGCTGCGGCGGCCGCGCCTACGGGATGGGCTACCGGGAAGACCTGAACCGGAACGCGAGCCACAACCTGCGGGCCTGGAAGGCCGCGGGCGTGAAGACCGTCGTCACCCCCTGCTCCGACTGCTTCCACACGTTCAAGCGGCTCTACACCGCCGAGGCGGGATCCGACATCGAAGTGATCCACATGGTCCAGTTCGTCGACCGCCTCGTGAAGGACGGGAAGCTGAAGTTCACGAAGGACGTCCCGATGACGGTGACCTACCACGACCCGTGTCACCTCGGCCGCCAGGGCGAGGACTACGTGGCGTGGTCCGGCACCGAGAAGAAGATCTTCGGTCAGGCGGTCGCGTACGACCCGCCACGGCCCCGCTACACCGGCGCCTTCGGGGTCTACGAGCCGCCGCGGGACGTCCTGAAGGCGATCCCGGGGCTCAAGCTCGTCGAGATGGAGAGGAACCGCGAGGCGGCCTGGTGCTGCGGCGCCGGAGGCGGCGCGCGCGAGGCCTATCCCGAGTTCTCGGCCGCCACGGCAAACGAGCGGATCGAGGAGGCGTCCTCGACGGGCGCCGACGCCATCGTGAGCGCCTGCCCCTGGTGCGAGCAGAACTTTGGCGACGCCGTCGAGGCCGGGGCCGGGGCGCTCAAGGTCTTCGACGTCATGGCCCTCGTCGGAATGGCCCTCGGGATCGAGGAGGAGGCCTGACATGGAGATCTCCCGCGACGCCTATCGCGCCATCGAGGACATCGTCGGCCCGGACAACATCACGGACGACCCGGCCATCCTCGACGGCTACGCGTTCCAGTGGCTCGCCGAGCTCGTGAGACCCGAGCGGAGCCACTACATGCCGCGCCCCTGGGCCGTCGTGATGCCGCTGACGACCGAAGAGGTCGCCGCCGTCACGAAGGTCTGCAACAAGTACCACGTCAAGGTGAAGCCGATCTCGACGGGCTGGTACCACTGGGCCGCGCCGCTCAAGGACGACGAGCCGACGGTCCAGTTCGACCTCCGTCGGATGAACAGGATCCTCGAGATCGACGAGAAGAACATGTACGCGGTCGTGGAGTCGGGCGTCATCTGCGCCCAGCTCCAGGCCGAGGTGATGAAGCGCGGCCTGAACATCAACATCATCGGCGCCGGCTGCTCCACCTCGATCGTCGCGAGCGCCTCGGCGTACTTCGGCGGGGGCCCGTCGAGCTACTTCCTGGGGAGCAACTCGGACAACCTCCTCGGACAGGAGTGGGTGACCCCGGCGGGCGAGATCGTCCGCACGGGCTCCCTCAGCTCGGACTGCGGCTGGTTCTGCGGCGAGGGGCCGGGCCCCAGCGCCCGGGCCATCACGCGAGGGACTCTGGGGACACGCGGGGGCCTCGGCGTCTTCACGAAGTGCGCCGTCAAGCTCGGCCCGTGGGAGGGGCCGCCCGTCCTCGAGCCCAAGGGCAAGCCCCCGGCCTACCGGCTGCCGATCCCGGACAACTTCCGCGTCTACACGGTCGGGACGCCGTCGTTCGAGCACCTCGCGAACATCTACTACGAGATCTACGACAACGCGATCGGCTACATCTTCCACCGCCAGTTCAACCTGGCGGGGGCGGACCTCGCCGCGGCCCTCTGGCTGACGTACCTCGACCCGAACGGGACGATGAACGACGTCGAGTCGCGCTCGAAGGACCCCGAGGTCCAGAAGATCAGCGACGAAGCGCGCGTTTCGTTCCAGATCATCCTGCAGGGCCGCTCGAAGGAAGACATCGAGCTCCAGGACAGGATCCTCGACGAGATCATCAAGCGGACCGGCTGCTTCAAGGTGGAGCGGTTCTGCGAGGCGGACTTCGCCGAGTTCACGAACATGTACCTGCAGCGGATGGGGCACAAGCACTGCAACTTCGTCTGGGTGGGCGGCTACATGGGGAGCTGGATGCAGGCCGGCACGCCCGACTTCGTCAAGGGCTACGTGAAGACGGCCATCGACGGCTTCGAACGCGACCAGAAGAGCGGGCTTCTCGTGCAGTGCGGCGGCGACGCGATGATGGGCTGCGGCTCGACGCTCGGCGGCGGGGGCTTCTTCGCCCTCGAGCAGTTCGTCTCCTACGACCCGAACGACAACGCCTCGATCGACGCCTGCATCAAGCACATGGAAGACGCCATCACCGACTGCAAGGCGAACGGCATTCCGCTCGGCAAGGAGTACCTGTACCTCCAGATCGGGTGGACCGACGAGCGGATCTGGGACGACCTCGCGAAGATGCCGCAGCAGTTCGTCCTGAACTTCCAGAGAAAGATCAAGGAAGCCTTCGACCCGAACGGTCTCGGCGACCGCAACTACCCCTGGCTCCCCGAGGGCTGGGGCCAGCAGAAGGCGATCGCGGCCGGAAACCCGGCCGTGGCGGAAGTGGGGAAGCCATGAACAGGTATTTCGAGAAAGACGCCGCCGCCAAGGCCGACCCGATCAGCGGCAAGGCCCCCGACAGGCTCCTCTACTGCGCCGGGGGCGAGTGGAAGGTGTCGAAGACGGCGAAGTACATGCCGTGCTTCGATCCGTCGACCGGCGCGGTCATCGCCCAGGCCCCCTGCTGCACGGCGGAAGAGGTCGAGGAGGCCGTGGCCGCCGCCGCGAAGGCGTTCCCGGCGTGGCGCGACACGCCCGTCGCCAAGAGGGTCCAGGTCCTCTTCCGAATGAAGGTCCTCCTCGACCTTCACCTCGACGAATTGACCGAGCTCCTCGCCCGCGAGAACGGGAAGAAGTGGGACGAGGCCCAGGGCGACGTCCTGAAGGTCATCGAAGTCGTCGAGTTCGCCTGCGGCGCGCCGCACCTGATGAAGGGCGAGTCGCTGATGGACGTCTCGACCGGCTACGACACCGTCCGCTTCAACGAGCCGATGGGCGTCTTCGCGGGGATCGCCCCGTGGAACTTCCCGGCCATGATCCCCCAGGGCTGGATGGCGCCGATCTGCATCGCGACCGGCAACACGATGGTCCTCAAGGCCGCGAGCTTCGCGCCGCAGTCGGCCCTCCGGATCACGGAGCTCTGGTACGAGGCGGGCCTGCCGGCCGGCGTCCTGAACGTCGTCACGACGAGCCGCAACGAGGCGGAGATCCTCCTGAAGCACCCGGCCATCAAGGGGGTCAGCTTCGTCGGGTCGACGAGCGTCGGCCTCCACATCTACAAGACGGCGGCCGAGCACGGCAAGCGGGTCCAGGCGCTGACCGAAGCCAAGAACCACGCGCTCGTCCTGCGCGACGCCGTCCTCGAGAGGACCGCCCAGAGCATCATCAACAGCTTCTGCGGCTGCGCGGGCGAGCGCTGCATGGCGCTCCCGGTCGTCGTCGTCGAGAACGCGGTCGCCGACGAGCTCGTCGCCCGGGTGAAGAAGTACGCGGAGGCGATGAAGCTCGGGCCGGCCTACGACAAGTCGACCGAGCTCGGGCCGATGATCAACGCCGGGCACCGGGAGTTCGTCCTCGGCTGGATCGAGAAGGGAATCAAGGAAGGGGCGAAGCTCGTCCTCGACGGCCGCGGCACGAAGGCGCCGGAAGGTTACGAGAAGGGCTTCTACCTCGGGCCGACGATCTTCGACAACGTGACCGAGGAGATGGAGATCGGCCGCGAGGAGGTCTTCGGGCCGGTTCTCTGCATCAAGCGGGTCGAGAACTACGAGGAGGGGATCGCGATCATGAACGCGAGCCGTTTCGCGAACGGCTCGGTCATCTTCACGGAGAGCGGGGCCTACGCCCGCCGCTTCGCGAAGGAGACGGACGGCGGGATGGTCGGCGTGAACGTCGGCATCCCGGTCCCGCTCGGCATCTTCGGCTTCACGGGCCACAAGCAGTCGTTCTTCGGCGACCTCCACTGCATGGGGCGCGACGGCTTCATCTTCTTCACCGAGAGCAAGAACGTCACGTCGACCTGGTTCACGGGGAAGGCGGTCCCGAAGAAGATCAGCACCTGGGACGGGACGATGACGCGCTGAGGCGCGTTCGGCCCGTTCAGCGTCGGGCGGCGCGCAGCGCCGCCACGCACGTTTCGGCCCGCTCGAACTGGAGCGCGTCCAGGGCCGCGGAGAGCCGCGGGCCGCGTGCGCGGAACGCGGCGAGGTCCCCCGATCGGAGGCAGAGGAGCTCGGACTCGGTCACGGCGGTGACCGATTCGGCCTGAGGCTGCCCGCGTCCGTCGCCGAGGTCGCCGAAGACCTCGTGGGGGCGGAGGAGGGCGACCGCGACCTCGCGGTCGCCCGAGCGGAACGCCACGCGGAACGCGCCCCGCTTGACGATGTACGCGCCCTTCGCTGGCGAGCCCTGCCGGACGACGAGCGTCCCCGCCGGCACGGCGAGCGTCCCGAGCAGCCCGGTCAGCTCCCGCCGCTCCGCCTCGTCGAGGACGCCGAAGACGCGGGAGCGCGCGAGCGCGGCGGTGAGGACGCGCTCCTCGTAGAGCCGGTTCAGCGCGTCCGCGAGCGGGCGGTGCTTGCGGGCGATGGGAGCGAGGGCGAGGTGGTCGAGCTCGAGGAGGTTCGACTGCTCGCGGGCCGTCACGGTCGCGTAGCGGGGAATGCCGGTGAGGAACGAAGACTCGCCGATGGCCTCTCCGTCCCGTGCCGTTCTGAGGAGGACCTCGGTGCCGAGGTCGTGCCGCGTCGTCACGGCGAGCGTCCCCTGGACCACGAAGAAGACGGAGCTCCCCTCGCTCCCCTCGCGGAAGAGCACGTCGCCGGGGGCCAGGGTGACCAGGTTGATCTTCTGCAGTACGAGGTCGATGAGGAACGGGGGAATGTCCCGCAGCAGGGGAATCCCGGACCTCGCGCCGTGGACGGCCTCCTTCTTCTGGCTCCACTCCGAAGGGGGTGGCGCAGGCTCGGGCAGCTGGAACGCGCCGCTCGGGGGCGGACCCGGCTGGACCGGCGGATGCGGGAAGGAGCCGCTCGGGGGAGGAGGATCGGGCCCGGGGCGGGTGAAGCTGCCGGACGGGGGCGGGACCGGAGCGGGAAGCGCTTCCGCCGGGGCGTCCCGCTCGGCCTCGAGGATCTTCTTCAGCTGGAGGTGCGAGAGGTACGTGGAGGAGGTCAGGGTGCTGTCCGGGTCGAGCTGCGTCGCCTTCTTGTAGATGGCGATCGCGGCTTCGAGACGGCCCTTCGACTGCACGATCGGCCCGTACCGGTTGAGGAGCCGGACGGCCTCCGTCTTCCGGCCGCTGCCGGAGAGGGCGTCTGCCAGCCTCAGGACGGCTCCCGCGTCGGTGGGGTGCTCCTTCAGCCGTCTCTGGGCGTCGTCGATGACCGCCCGGACCTCCGGCGAGACGCCCTTCGTACCGTCCGAGAAGAGACCCATCGGCCCGAACTCTACAGGCTGGGATCGCCAGCGCAAGCGTGCCGGGTGGAGAGACGAAGGGCCGCGGGATCTCTCCCGCGGCCCTTTCGTTCCCGTCTCGGGTGGTGGGGAGCCCGCCCTACGCCGTCATCTGCCGCAGGACGAACTGCAGGATGCCGCCGTGGCGGTAGTAGTCGACCTCGTTCGGGGTATCGAGGCGAAGCGTGGCCGTGAAGGACTTCTTCGTTCCGTCCTCCGCCGTGGCGGTGACGGTGATCTGCTTGTGCGGGGCGAGCCCCTCGGCGACGTTCCCGACGTCGAAGGTCTCCCTTCCGGTGAGGCCGAGAGTCTGGGCGTCCTCTCCCGCGGCGAACTGCAGCGGGAGGACCCCCATGCCGGCGAGGTTCGAGCGGTGGATGCGCTCGAAGCTCTTCGCGACGACCGCCTTCACGCCCAGCAGCATCGTCCCCTTCGCCGCCCAGTCGCGCGAGGAGCCGGTGCCGTACTCGGCGCCGGCGAAGACGACGAGCGGGGTCCCCTCGGCCTGGTACTTCATCGAGGCGTCGTAGATCGACATCGGCGCGCCCGAGGGAACGTGGACCGTGACGCCCCCTTCGGTCCCCGGGAGCATCAGGTTCTTCAGCCGGATGTTGGCGAAGGTGCCGCGCATCATCACCTCGTGGTTCCCGCGGCGGGCACCGTACTGGTTGAAGTCGGCGGGCGCCACGCCGTTGTCGCCGAGGTACTTCGCGGCCGGTGAGGTCTTCGCGATGTTGCCGGCGGGGGAGATGTGGTCGGTCGTGATCGAGTCGCCGAGGAGGGCGAGGCAGCGGGCCCCCTTCACGTCGGCGAGGGGCTTCGGCTCCTTGCCGAGGTTCTCGAAGAAGGTCGGCTTGCGGACGTAGGTCGACTTCGCGTCCCAGGCGAAGGTGCTCCCCCTGGGGACGGAGAGGGCCTGCCACCCCGCGTCTCCCTCGAAGACCGAACCGTAGGCCTTCTCGTACTGGGCCGGCGCGAGCGACGTCGCGATGGTGTCGGCGACTTCCTGCGGCGTCGGCCAGATGTCCCTCAGGAACACGGGCTGGCCGTTCCGGTCGATGCCGAGCGGGTCGGTCGTCAGGTCGAGGTCCATCTCGCCGGCGAGGGCGTACGCCACGACGAGCGGCGGCGAGGCGAGGAAGTTCATCTTCACCTGCGGGTTGACGCGCCCTTCGAAGTTCCGGTTCCCCGAGAGGACCGACGCGA